>CAYRCA010000570.1:0-3306 GCA_964422565.1 uncultured Acidobacteriota bacterium
CGCATCTACCGGGACGAGCTCTGAGATTCTGCCACCTTTCAACCGGAGAGAAAGAGAGACCGTCGTCCTCCACGGCGACGACTAATGCGTGCGTTTCCGGATTGAACGCAGAAGCCAGGCACCTCAGGCTCTGTACGTCTATTTCTTGACGCTCCTGAAAAGACAGGGGGAGCGGATCCGTCAGGACCCCAAAGGAGGATACAAAAAGCCGGAAACGCGGATATCTCCCTTCATCCTGGATAAGGCTGGCGCTAAAAGCGGCGGAGACCACTCGCCTCACCACCTCTTCAGACAGATCCGACCGAAGATTCTCGTCGACCATCTGCCGGTATGAGATCAGCAGGTGGGCAAGCTCGTCCGGCCCGGACATCTCAGTCCGGCACCGTTTTCTCCGGACAGCGGTGATCCGGACCCATGGCGGGTCAGCGACCATTGTCCCGTGATTCTTGAACTGAGCATTCAGACCGCGGAACTGGGGATGCCTGGATCCGCAGGCATTCGCCCGAGGCATTCGCCCGAGTTGACAGGGAGTCCGGCTTCGGCTTAGAAGCGAAATCATGGAATACCCAATTACCTCCAGCCTCGGGGGAAACGTCCGACGGGATCCGCCTTCTTCGCTTCGGGCTCGGCCCGGGCCGGCAACCCCCATCGGTCGACGGAGATTTCTGAAGAACGTGGGAAGCGCTTCCCTGGCGGGAATCGCCGCGGGCAGGACACAGTCCCCGGTTCAAGCTCGGGTCGAGACACTCCGCCTCGATCCCAAAGGGCCGCTTCGAATCGGAATGATCGGCCGGTTCGGCCATGTCGACTATGTGCTCGCTCACCTGGACGAGGTCGCGGGCGCCGGCGTCGTCGCCTATGCCTTCGAGGACGCCGACTGGACCTTCAACTACGACGGTTCGAGGCGGGGCGGCGGATATGACCTGGACCGGCATCGCCGCTGGGTCGAAAACCAGCCCTGGACCGTGATGAATCCGCGCCTCTACGAGACCTACCAGGAGATGCTCGAAAAGGAGAAGTTGGACGTCGCCGTTGTCTGCCTCCCCTACGCCCGCAACGCCTTCGCCATCCGCGACGCCGCCGAGGCCGGACTGCACGTGCTGACCGAGAAGCCCGCCGCCGTCACCTTTCGGGACCTCGACATGGTGGAGGAAGCGGTCCGGCGAAACCGGGTCCGTCTGAGCATCATGTTCGCCATGCGCTACTTCCCGAACTACTACACCATCCGGAAGGCCGTCGCCGACGGACGGATCGGGAGACCGGTGCTGGCCCGGGCTCAGAAGTCGTACAAGTGGGGCGACCAGCGGCCCTGGTTCTACCGCCACCGGGAGATCTACGGGAGCACGATCCTCTGGGTGGGAATCCACGCCGTCGACTACCTTCGCTGGGCCACCGGTCTCGAAGTCCGCAAAGTGAGCGGGTTTCATTCGAACCTGGCGCATCCGGAATTCGCCGGCGTGGAGGACAACGCCTCCGTCGTTATGGAACTCGACGGAGGCGCCACGGCGGCGGTGACGATGGATTTCCTGCGGCCGAAGGGAGCTCCGACCCATGGGGATGACCGGCTTCGCATCGCGGGGAGCGAGGGTATCCTCGAAACCATCGGCGCGGACGGCCAGGTCGACCTGTTAAGCGAAGGTAATCCGCGCCGGCTTTCTTTGGAGACCCCGCCCGGCCCTCTGTTTGCCGATTTCGTCGCCGAGCTGAGAGGTCAGGGAACCCATTTGATCGGCCCGGACGAGGGTGTGCGGGTCACTCGGATCTGCATCGCGGCGACCGAGGCGGCCGACACCGGGCGCGTCCTTTCGGTTTAGGTGGCTTGGGCCTTGCGCGAGAACGCTACCGATGGCGCGGACGCCACTCGTTAAAGAATCCATCGTCCCACAAACACCATCAATGTAGTTCTATCAATTGCAATGTTCATTATTCCCGGTTCGGCCTTCGGGATGCAGTACCGCATCGACCTCGTGCTTAAGGACGTCAACAGTGGAAAGATCGGGGTGGAGCGCCGAGGGATCGCTCCCCCGCGTTTCGAAGGGAGGACGCTGGAGTCCAGTTCGCTGGTGTTGGCCGATGTCATTTTCCTGCCCGAGACCCCGAGCCGGGTGAGATGTTCCTCCTGGGAGATGTCAAGGCGCGTCCCAACGTGAGGACGGTGTTCCCCGCAACAATCCGATCGGCGTCCAACTTCAGCTCCTAGCACCTTTCACTCACCATTTCCTCCGAGATAAACTGACTTCCGCAAAAGGCAAACTGCTATCAACCGGTCTGGGTGTCGGCCGGATGGCGTTCAACCTCGTTCCATTGAGACGTTTGCCCGGCAACGTTCCGTTCGTACGGGAGCGAATCCGGAAAGGTGGCTCCGCGATGACTTGTGACCCTGTTCGCATACTTGTGGGCTGTCTCGCCATGCATCTGATGATGTCTCCCGGTCTGGGCGCCGAAGGTTCGCGATCGCCGCGCACCTGGACAGCCGACAACGGAAACGGCACGTTCAACCTCGACGGACACGCTGCCGACTCCGGAGGGGCGGCCGCAAACGTGCGACGCGGCACCGAGATTCTCGTCGCCGACTCGCCTCTCGGGCCGTTCGAGCCGCTCGGTCGCGGGCCGCAGACGCCGCCGGACTGGATGGCGCTCGACGGCACCTTGTGGATCGAGGACGGCATTCCGTACATGGTCTTCTGCCACGAGTGGGTCCAGATCACCGACGGCAGCTTCGACATCGTGCGGCTGAGCGAGGACCTGGCGCAGCCGGTCGGTGAGCCGCAAACGCTCTTCCACGCTTCGGAGGCGCCTTGGGTGCGCTGTCGCGGCGACATCGGCGAGCTCTACCAGGGCCGCCGCCACCACGCCTACGTGAGCGACGGCGCCTGGCTGCACCGCACCGGGGACGGAACGCTCCTGATGCTCTGGTCCAGCTACGGCCCGCGGAAATACGCCGTTGGCATCGCGCGCTCCACGAGCGGCGGCGTGTTCGGTCCGTGGGAACAGCTGCCGGACCCGTTGTGGTCCGACGATGGCGGGCATCCGATGCTCTTTGAGACTTTCGACGGCCGCCTCGTCATGGTGATCCACCAGCCCAACCGGCGGGTGGAACGCGCCCGTTTCTTCGAGATCGAAGACCTCGGCGACACGCTCCGCATCAAGAGCGAAATCGGCGGATGGTGACGTTTCTCCGGCGGGCCGTGCCCGGGTCCGGAGGTTTCGGTCCGGAGGGATCCGTAGCGGAACACCGCCGTTGCGAATCTTTTTGGAACTTTCTCCCTCCGTGCGGGTAAATACGGTGTGAGTGATCGAGCAAGA
>CAYRCA010000571.1:0-3285 GCA_964422565.1 uncultured Acidobacteriota bacterium
GGTGTCGTAGGCGACTCCTCGAACGTCCTCCTCTGCCCAGAGGCGGCCTTTGCCGTCCCGAACAACCAGCCTCACAAACTCTTCCGGAGCTTCTCCCCACCTGCCGATAAACACGCCGGCGGCGGTCGCCACCGCGACGGTCCCGCCGGGGCCCGTCGCCAGGGCTCGCACTTCGGCCCCCCGGCCCAGTCGAAACGACTCCAGCCGACCGGGAATGCGGTCGACTCGCGTCCAGGCGTCTCCTTCGAGTCGGTACCCGCTTCCACCCGCCACAATGCGCAGACCCAACTCGGGATCGAAGATAACCTCGGTGACGTCGTCGGACGGCAGGCCGTCCTCGACCGTGAAAACGTGGGCCACTTCCTGGAGGAAGGTGCCGACTTTCACCGGAGCGGCGGCCAAAACCTCCCCCGAACAGATCAGGCTGAGCCCGACTGCGATCGACAGATACCAGGACATGAATGGAAACCTCCGAAGTGTCGGGATTCTACCCAGCCGCCCGGACTCCCGTAAAGATCGGCTGCCCACCACTCCGGCGAGAAAGTCGCAGCCATGAGATCAAGACAACCGCTCCAGTCAAAGAGGTGGCTAGCGGAGCCGAGAGAGTGCACGAAGTCGTCGACCGTGTCCTGGCCTACCGAGGATCGCGGTGTCGGAACCGAACCCGTCTGTTCCGATCACGAGCACGGCAACACTCCCGCCTTTCCCGGGGAACCAAACGAAGGACGTCCCCTTCCTTCTGACGATCTCTCCGATACGCATCGGCGTCGGCCCGGTGCTACCGGATCAGCCGCTCCGCGGCGGTTCCCCGAAAACCTCGGGGGAACGGGCAAAGCCTCTGAAGATCTGCAGGATCTTCCGGTCCGCCGTAACCAGCGGAATGCCAAGATCCTGGGCAAGGACAACGAACTCGCAGTCGTAGGCCGAACAGCCACACTTGGCCGCTGTCTCCAGGACGCGATCCGACGGGACGCTGAATTCCTTTCCGGCAAGGAGGCCTTCGGCTTGCTCCATGATCGCCTGCGCGACGGGCAATGCGAGCCGCCCTTGACGAAGGTATCCGGACAAGACGTTCCGGAACTCCGATTTCCATAACAGCGGGGCCGCCCAGTCCGGGTCCTTCACGAGCACTGCTTCTGCAGCCGAAGTTCTGTCGCCGGGAAGAAACAGATAGGAGATGAGGTTTGTGTCTGCAACGATCATGGTCGCCCTGAAGACTTCAGATCCTGGAGCTGTTCGTCAGTCAGCCGTCCTATCACTTCTCGACGCAGCCGGTACGTAGTCTGTAGAAACCTTTCGGTGTCGATCGCGCTACTGAGGACCGATTGTTCGAGGCTGGCAATCACTTCAGAGTTCAGGCTGCGGCGATGCCGCCGGGCCCGTTCCTTGAGTTTGCGATGAACCTCCTCGGGGAGGCCCTTGACAGTGAAAGTCACCATAATGGTTGCATTATGGTTTGAGTCTCGCTGCAGGTCAACGGCGGTGCCGCACGGCAACGATCGGGAGGCTATTTCCCGGATTGACGGGACTTCAGGACCGGCAGAGCCTGTCGATCCGCAGGATCACCACCTCGCGATCCCGATCGGGTAGCTCAGAGTCACCTTTCCAGGTTGTGAACTCCTCTCATTCGGGAAACAGGCGACGGAACCCAGGACGAACACGAAAGCCAGGTGTCGCGGCGCGGTCATCGCCCGTGCCCGGGCAAAGTGATGAAGCCGTGCTGCTGCCACATTCCGAGCAGATCCAGTTGCTCCCACGCCTCGATGATCCTGCCGTCGGCGAGGCGATAGATCGTGATTCCGCTGATTTTGATGCGCGTGCCGGTTGGCTCTACTCCCGGCATTGGTCCCGTCTGGGTTCCGGTTGCGCTCCAGCGCCCCACGACGGTATCGCCGCAGTCGATCAGTTCGTCATAGGTGACGTGCGAATCGGGAAAGGCACTTCGGTACATCGCGATCGCCCGCATCCAGCTTTTCGCGGTCGCCCGTGCCGCCGGGCATGTGAGGACCTTGATAGTTCGCATCGGGAGCCCTGATCTCGTCGATGACGGTGAGATCGCCCCGGTTCCAGATTTCGTCTGCAATACGGGTAATCAGACGCTTCTTTTCTTCAGCGGTCATTCGGTCTCCCAAAGGGCCTCCGGGCTTGGAATATGGCCGAGCTGTTGAAGGGCGTTGAGGTTGTCCCATTCCACCCAGATCTCGGCGATCCGCTCATGCTCAAATGCGGATGATTCCAATGAACGGCATTTCCAGCCGCTTGTTGCCGGGAGGGAACGGCCCCCAGGGACCTTTTTGAGTTCCCGAGTAGCGAGCTCGAACGGCTACGAACTCGTTCGTGGCCACCATGAATTCGATTTCTTGCACGGAGTCAGGGACAGCCGCGAGATCCTGCTTCAAAAAGGCTTTGAATTGGTCCCGATTCTGGATGTTGAGCCCGGATGTCGCTCCGCTGTGGCGCCTGAGATCCGGCGCCACAATATCTTCGAGTGCCGCGAAGTCGCGCCGGTTGATCGCGTCGACCATGCGCCGCACGATCTCTTCGTACGCCGCCTGATCCGCCATCGCATCAAACGCCGCGGACACTCATTGTCAGGATGGCGGAGATCTTCTGTTCGGTTGTGGGCGAATCGGGCATTTGTTGACCCGGCATCCCGGCACACAGGCGAGGCCACCGCGCTCTTCGCGCCTTTAAGGACGCGAAGCGAGAAGAGATTCTCCTCCGAGTCGATTTGGCTGATGTCCTGCGCGCTCACCAGCGGATTACAGCTTCAAATCCCATCCCTGACGGAACATGGGCTTCACATAACGATTCGCTTCCTCGCTGTTGGTGAAACGCAGGTTCTTGCTGTCCCAAAGCAGTTTCCCGGGGACGCGCCAGGCGATGGGGACGAGCGCCAGCCACTCTGCGTACGGCGCGGCGGTGCTGAAGTCCGAACAGGATGGGTCGCCGCCCTTGCAGGCACGGATCCAGTCCATCATGTGACCTGGGGAGCGAGTGAGAAGTTGTGGGGGAAGCTCGTACTCTTCCCATCTTGCCGAGGGCAGCAGCCAGACTCCTTCGCCTCGATTGCTGGTCGCCAGGATGCCTTTGCTGCCCAGGAGGACAGACCCGTTCCCTGCCAGCACTCCCGGCTGGGACCCGCCGCGGGGCGGCATCTGTGAGGACGAAGTCACGATCTGTGGGCCGTGAAACACGGGGACGCCCGGACCGCCGGCACCTCTGGGCGGGCCGTCGGCCGCTCCTTGCTCTCCGGCGCCCCCTTGCCTTCGGCCCGGCCTCGCA
>CAYRCA010000572.1:0-3275 GCA_964422565.1 uncultured Acidobacteriota bacterium
CCTCCTCGCTGAGCCTCGTACACTCGCCGGATGTGACTCCCGACGAGGCGCAGGGTGCCCTGGACGCCTTCCTCCGGGAACGGCTTCTGCGGCACCGAAAGTGGCGGTTCGTCGACATGATTCTCGCCTTGCTGGGCACCCTCCTGACACCCTTGCCGGGCCCCAACATTTTTTTTCTCTATCCCGCCGCCCGCGCCCTGAGTCATCACTTCGCCGTCCGCGGGGTGAGGCGGGCCCGGGAACTGGGCCCCCCTCCCACCCGAGTGGACGATCGGTTGGTCCGCATCCAAAATCGGCTGGGGGCACTTGACGATGTCGGCTCCGAAGTTGAAGAATTGGAAAGACTTTACAACATTCATCGGCTACGGCCCCTGCTGGAGAAGATATGACGTCACCGGTTGCCGGGTTCCTGCGGACCATTCCGATGTTCGAGGAATTGTCGGACGAGGATCTGGAGTTCGTCGGGAGCCTGTTCCGCGAGCGGCGTTACCGCAAGAACGACATCATCTTCTTGGAGGAGGACACGGGGCAGTACATGTACCTCGTCAGGGAAGGAAGGGTCAAGGTTACCCGGTTGCTCCCGAACGGGAAGGAGATGATTCTGGCCTTCCACGAAGCGGGCGAGTATTTCGGAGAGATGGCCCTGATCGACGGTGGAACCACGCCGGCCAACGTTACGGCCGTTCTCCCCACGACGATCTATGTGATCACCGCGAAAGAGTTTGCTTACCTCCTCGAACATCCGAAGACGAATCGAGTGATCCTCACCACGCTGTGCGATCGCTGCCGGGACGCCTGGGCCCAGATCGAGGTCCTGACGTTCCACAATGCCGATGCCCGGATTCGCATGGCCTTCTATCACCTGATCAAGAAGCGGGGGGTTGAGGCCTCGGGCGGCTACATGATTCCCATGAAGCTGACCCACAAGGAGCTGTCCGACATCGTCGGCATCTCGCGGGAAACAGCCACCCGCGTCCTCAGCCATTTGCAGGATCAGGACCTGATCCGGGTCGAGACGCGTCGCTTCATCATCCGGGATCCCGAGCGGCTCATCGAGGACCTGCTGTTCCAGTGAAACGGGACCCGGGTTCTCGGTGCTGGGTTCTCGGGGCGGGCCGGGGGCTGGGGTGAAACCGTTCGACTCGTCGGATGTGTCGGACGGGTCCGACCGGTCCGCTCCCAAAGCCCCGAAACCCGGGCGCGCGCCTTCCGTCCCCCGCACCCGTCGTGCCCTTGCGCCGGAAACCCGATCCTCCGTTGAAGTGACCTCGATCACAGTTTCGCTCCAAGAACCCGACTAAGCTTAGGCTCGCATGAGTTCCAGATCCTCCAGGGGCTTTTCCCTCATAGAACTGTTGATCGTTATCCTGCTGGCGGGCGTGATTCTGGCTATCTCCGTGCCCGAGATTCAACGCAGCCTCGGCTCCAGTCGACTCCGGACCTCGGCCGTGCAGCTGGCCTCCGAGCTGAACTACGCGCGGACGATCTCGGTTTCCCGAAATTCGATCTACCGGGTTCAACTGCACAACGGCAATCGAACCTTCCAGATTGTCGATCCTCAGGATCCCGAGAACCCGCCCCGAATACTGAAGCGGCTGGAGCGGGGGATCGCCTTCAGCGCACTGCCGGCGTCGCCGGTTCAGTTCTTTCCCCGAGGCCACGCCCGGGAGGGCCGAATCGAGCTGAGCAACGCATTCGGCCAGACGATTGCCGTCGTGGTCTTGCCCTCGGGCATGGTGGAGGTAGCGGCGTTTCAGGGGAGCGGGCCATGAAGAGGCGCGAGAGCGAAAGGGGCTTCACCCTGACCGAGGCGATGATCGCCATGTTCATTCTGACGATCAGCCTGCTGGCGGTGGCGCAGTTGATGATGGTTGCTCTGGACAAGACCGAGTTCGCGAAGTATGAAACCAAGGCGGTCCATCTGGCGCAAGCGAAAGTCGAGGAACTGCGCTCCCTGTTCGGCCGGCAGGTCGACACCGGCGAGACGGTCGACGAGCTTGTCGCGGGCTCCCATGGCCCGGAGGCGGTCCAACTGCCAACCCCTCAGGGCAGTCTGCAGGGCATGCTGAATTTCCAGGTGAGATGGGAGGTCACCGACCTGTTGGGCGGACAGAAGGCGGTCTCGGTCACCGTGACGCCGCTTTTCCCGAACCCCAGGCAAACCGAAACCCTTTCAATCGCCACCAGTTTCTCGCCATGAAAGATCGAAGTCACTCGGGGGTGTTACGTCCCCCCATGAGAACCGGAACCCGCCGCGGGTTCACCCTGACCGAAGTCGCCATTACCGTGGCGGTTATCGCCATCCTGACCGGTCCCCTGGTGGTGGTGTTCCATCAGAGCCAGGCATCCTTTCAGGCGCAGACGCAACAGGCCGAGGTGGTTCAACAGATGCGGATCGCCATGGATCAGATCGTTCGCAGCATCCGCCAGGCGGGAAATCAGCCGGTCGCCGACGTGGGTCCCCCCCTCAGCATTCTGGACAGCGGCCACATCCGGTTGGCCAGCGACCTCACCGGAAGCGTGGCCAGCGTGACCGGAAACCCGGCTGAATCGACCGGGGACCCCGACGGCGAGCTGAACAGCCTGTACGAGATCGTCACCTTCAGGCATTCGGGACAGGAAAGACGCATTTTCGCCGATATCGGCTACGGCGAGGCGGTTCTGGCGGAAGGCATCCTGTCTCTCGACTTCCTCTTCTTCGACCTGGAGGGGAATGAGACCACCGATCCCGACGCCATCTCCCTGGTTCGGGTTCGGATTGCCGGCGAGACCCGGAACCCGGACATGCAGCAGCGACGGCCCCACGTGATTACGCTGCAGTCCGAGGTCTTCATTCGCAGCAGAACTCCCCAGGTGCTCCCATAGGAAGGGAATAGCGATGAGCAGTGAAAAGGGTTCGGCACTGATTCTTGCGCTGATCGTTTCGATGATCCTGATGGTTTTCGGCCTGGCGGTCAGCCTGACCAGCCTCAGCGACTTCACCATGAGCATGGAGTTCGAAAGCCACAAGAGGGCGCTGCACACGGCCGAGGCCGGTTTGGCCGAGGCTCAGCGGTCGCTGCGCGGGCGAACCATCACCGCCGCCCTCCAGGAAACCCGGCAGGTCCCCGTCTTCGTCGCCGCCGGTCCAGACAAAGTCCTCACCACAATCAACACACCTTATGCAACGGTCCTGATATTGTGTTTCGGAAGGTGTCTCGATTTCGCGGGCTGCTTCAACGTGTGACATGCTCAACACTCCCTTGGGGTCGTTTACCAAACGATTGAACTGAAGG
>CAYRCA010000573.1:0-251 GCA_964422565.1 uncultured Acidobacteriota bacterium
CCAGTGGGGACGGTTGTACCGCCGGCATCCTTGCCGGCCGGGACGGCAACACGTCCACGAAGCTTCCGGCCGTCACCTCCCGCCGAACCCGGGTCGGGTTGCCCCGGGCGGTGTAGGTCGTCTGGGTGAAGTCGGGGTCGAAAGGCGTCGCCCCCGAGCTGCCGCCGGGGCGCGGAGGGCGGATCGCCTTCCCGTCTTCGCGTCCTTGCGCCTTTGCGTTGAAATCGAACGTACGGCTGGAACCGGTGGGC
>CAYRCA010000573.1:261-3274 GCA_964422565.1 uncultured Acidobacteriota bacterium
CCGAGTGGAATAATGGCGGGGAATGGTGCAGGATCGTTCCGTGGTCCCGGCCGGAGTCAGCGCGTGGCGGCTTGAGGGACCAAGGAGCGAAGACGGAACGGCGCGATGGCGGAAAGGCGGAGAAGCGACGCGGTGTCGAGAGAGAGATCCGGTGAAGCGACGGTGCCGACCGCGTACGTCATTGCCGGGCCAAACGGGGCCGGGAAGACCACGTTTGCGGCGGAATTTCTGCCGGAGTCGGTGAATTGCCGGGAATTCCTGAACGCCGACCTTATTGCGGCGGGCCTTTCTCCCTTCGCCCCGGAAACTCAGAACGTGCGGGCGGCCCGGCTGCTGCTGGCTCGGATTCGGGAGCTGACGGAGGCCCGACGGGACTTCGGCTTTGAGACCACCCTGGCGGGCCGGGGCTACGCCCGTCGGTTTCGGGAAATGAAGGGCCAAGGCTACCGGATCGTGCTCTTCTTCTTGTGGCTGCCGAGCGTCGACCTTGCCGTAGCCCGCGTGGCAAACCGGGTTCGGCAGGGAGGCCATAACGTTCCGGAATCGGACATTCGCAGACGATTCGCCGCGGGGATCCGAAACCTTTTCGGGTTGTATCGGCCGCTGCTCGACGGGTGGTGGCTGTACGACGCCTCCCCGCTGCCGCCAAGGCTGCTCGCCACCGACGAAGGGGGAGAGTTTCGAGTGATGGATGCCGCGTCATACGAGCGGATCACGCGACACCGGGAGGGATAAGCGCCGATGAAGAGTGACAACGAGCAAGTGACCGGGCTTTCGTCCAAGGCGGAAGCCGCGTTTCTGCGGGCGGCGGCTAGAGTGATCGAGCGCGCCCGGCAGACCGGTACCCCGGTCGTCGTCTGGAGGGAGGGCCGCGTCGAGGAGATTCCATGCGAACGCCTGCAGGCGACGATGGTCAAGCGCCGGTCGAAACCCTCCGGCGCCTCCTCGCCGGACGAACCCACCTCAACTTGAGAAGGGCGACCTCGGGGTTTCGCCTTTCTGGACTCTGATTCTGTTCTTCGGCCCGATCGCGGGCCCCGGCGATGTTTCGCAAACCACCTGCGACTCCCTGGAACGGCCAGTCTCCCGGCCCGCCCCTCACGGAGAAATCCACCCCGCCGGCAAACCCATCAAGATCCCCGCCAAGAAGGTGGCGTAGTGGCGGCTCGGCGGTGCTTGGCCGATACCGGCGACCTCCCCGGGGACGACCTCCCCGGGACGGGTTCCAACGCCAAGGCGCCAAGCCGCCGAGGCGCAAGGGGCGGATCGCCTTCCCGTCCGCGTCCTTGCGCATTTGCGTTGAAATCGACCGGACCCCGCTCCCCACCCCGCAGCCACTCGTTCACCTATTCGGGGCTCCTTCCGGGATCAGCGTCCCGGTCGGAGGTCCTCGTCTTCCGTCGCGACGGAGTGGTGCTCCGACGGGGGCCACTCGGTCACGCCGACTCCCGGCTCGGTCTCTGGCTGGCCGAAGCTATTTCGCTACAAGGACGAAAGATCCCTCTCGGTACTCGAAAACGATCGGATCTTCGTTCTCGCGCCGTAAGCGGGTTGTCCCGCGCGGTCCATCGAACAGGACCAGGTCCGTTCGGAACTCCACAACGTATCGATCGCCCTCCATCCTCACGTGCGTGTACGGCAGGGGGTCCCCCTCGGGGTCGCCGGGCGTCGCCACGTCGATCCAGCCGAGGTAGCGCATCGATTCGTCAACCAGATCGTACGCCACCAGGCCCCAGCTGAACTCCGCGCCGGTCTCCCCGAGCACCAGCACCCTTCGGCCCTCGCCGAAGAAGGTGGGCCGCAGGATGTAGCTGTCCGAAACGCCGCGGCCCGTGGCGACCACCCGCGGCCGGCCGGACTCCACCGTGATAAAGACGAAGCGCCGGCCGTAGTCTTCCGGCCCCCCGCCCATTGACGCACGCGCCAGGTAATGGTCCCGGCGGCCGGGAATCGGATAGAGATCGATACCCCCGAATAACAGACCGTTCCTGGAGACGGAACCGAACCGTCGTTTTTTCAATCGGTTGCCGGGAATAGTATAGATGCCGAGGGCTTCCGGCCCCGGCCGATCCAGTCCATTATTTCCATTATTTACGTCATACCCATTCAATAAAGGTTATCTGGAAACGAGTCGGGATCTCGGTTCCCTGGAGAATCTGACGGAAGCCGGCTACCGTCGCGAGGGCAACCAGTGGCGGCCTCCGGAATTCGTGGCCCTCGATCGTCTGAACTTGACGCTGCGCTAGATGGCCGCGATCCGCCCCGTCCATTTACCGAAGCCTGGTCAGAGTTTTCGAGCAAGAGGGCTTTCGGTTCGACCGCCGGAAAGGGGATCATCCGATTCATGTTCGAGCGGGAGTGAAGCGTCCGCTCGTCATGCCTGGACAAGATCGTCTCCGGACACGTCGCGGGGAAGCCTCATACCGCGATGACTTCTTCGCGTACGTGGTGTAAGCGGACGATCCGGGGTCTCTCCGCCGCTTCGAAGTGACAACGGACGGCATCCCGTACCTTCTCCCCGAGCTGGGAGGAGTCATCGGCTTCCGTGAAAATGGAGAATCCAAGCGCCCGCGCCGTAAAGCCCCCCTCGGGGGCCTCCTCCACCAGGAAAATGATCTCGCGTAAGTCGCTCATCATTCCCTCCCGGCTCTCCATGATAACCCACCCTATCGGTTGCGTACCAATCGGAGATCCCTCGCGGCCGCCCTCTCTCGTTTCGGCGTCAAGTAGCCGCACCCCCGCGATTCGCCGGCGCGCCCGGGGGAATGCGGCTACTCGTGGAGCGCAGTGTCGAAAGCCTTGCCGCGCCCGTTTTCCCCTCCCTATTCCGGCTGATGCGGTGCCACCCTTGACTGATCCCGGAAACCCCAGCCGGGCCGGACGTCGTTTCCTACCGCCGGTCCCCGATTGAACACCCATCGAGGTCTTTCGGAATCCGGCGGGGACAGCCGGGGATGCCTAAACCATTAAGGAGTTCCCCCGGCTCTGCCGGGGAGGCAGCCGAAGTTTGACA
>CAYRCA010000574.1:0-2684 GCA_964422565.1 uncultured Acidobacteriota bacterium
GGGCCCGGCGCTCAGGAAGTCGCCGGCGGCCCCGGTCCCGCGCCCGCCGCAGCCGATCAGGCCCGCCCGCAGGACGGGTCCGTCGGGAGCCTGGAGAGGCCCGATCTCCATCTTGGGGCCCAAGGGCCCCACGGGTTCCTCGCGGGTGCCGCAGGCCACCGCGAACAGCGCCCCTCCCACGGCGGCGGCGCCCAGGAAATCGCGTCGATTGAAAGGACCGGTCTCGTCAGGGTGTTTTGGCTCCATGGCTCACTCCTCGTTGGCTCTGGTGTTGAATGTGGAAAATGATGAAAGCAGCTCGATTGTCGAGTACCGGTCCGACGCGTCCGACCGGTCAGACCCGTCCGACTGATCCGTGTCTCCCCCCGGTCCCCAGTCTCCAACCCCCAGCCCCCGGAATTTTACCCCCTCACCTCGAACATCTCGGTCAGGGTCAAGGTCTCCCGGCTCAGCCGATCCTCGACCACCACCTCCAGCCGGTACTTGCCGCCGCCGAGGTCGGCGATCGGGAGGCGGTTGATGAGGACGATCCGCTGTCCGGAATAATACTGAATCGACTCTCCTCCGCGGTCGACAAACTCCGAGACCCTCCTGCCGTCGCGGGTCACCCGGTAGGTCACCGTCAGCGAGGGCTCGAGGATCGCCTGGTCGAGCTGCGCGTTGTACACATGAAGGTAGACCCAGCCCGAGTCCTCCGACTGAAACACCTTCCGCAGGTTGGGCCGAACCTTGATGTCCCCGATGACGAACATCTCCTCCGCCCGGGGGACATCCTCCAAACGGGCCAACGAATCGGCCAGAATCAGCGAACTGGCGCTCAACCTCTCCTCCTCGAACGCCGGGGGAATCAGGCCGATCCGGGTCAACCCGACCTTTCCGCTGTGGAGATCCTTGACGACCAGGTCCAGCCGGTACCGCATCCGGCGGTCGAGCGGGAGCACCTTCTGATAGACGGAGCGTCCCCGCAGTCCGCCGGTCAGCGCCTGGGGCTGAAACGAGACCACCAGATCGTCCTCGAATTCGGTCACGACTCGACCCGTGAGGCTGGTCACAAGTCCGTAGACCGCCACCCGGGCCACATGATTACCGCCCTCCTCCGGGAAGGAGAGCTGTCGATTGTCGATCTCGAAGCTCACGGAGGTCAATACCCGGTCCCGGCCCAGCTGAAAGTAGTCGTCGCGGGTCTCGAAGGTCAGTCCCTCGTAAGTGATATTGACGTCGACCAACTCCTTCAGATCCCGATACTTGACGGGGAGCGGGCGCTGCAGCGCGATCAGGGTTTCGTAGCGAATAAAGGGGTCGTCCTGGGCCCGGGTATGCATCCCCACGTAGCGGTCGGCGCTGTAGGGCTTGAAATAGGGGTGGTCCTCTCGAGCCGCGTACCCCAGTTCCTCGGCGATCGTCAGACCGGCGCCCGGGATCAGCAGCAAGGCGTCCTTCTCCCAGGGGGTCAGCGCCAGCCGGAACTCCCCGCTCCCGCCGGGGTCGACGAACTCGATCTCCACGTCGGTCCCGATGCCCTCGATATGGCGATAGCGCCAGACCTCGAAGGGATAGGTTCTCGTGTGCCCGCCGCCCTCGTGGGAGGGGCGGTCGTAGGCCTGGCCCATCCGGTGACTCGCGATTTCCACCGGCGGCCCGTGGATGATGTAGATGCGCCCCCGGTCCGTCTTCCATCCGGGAATGCCGCTCTTGAAGCGCTCGTTGGCGTAGGCGAGGCGCCGGTAATGCTCCTCTTTGAATTCGTTCGCGGAAGTGGTGAGGTCCGGATCCCTGCGAATCCAGAACTGCTCGATGAACTGTTCCCGCTCCTCGGGCGTGGTCAGGCTCTCGAAGACGGCGCGCTCGTCCGAGGTGATGATGTACACCACATCTTCGTCGAGCCACTTGCCGTAGTAGTCCTCCGCCTCCTCCCTCTGAAGCTGGCGGCTCCCGCCGTCCTGAGCCGCAACCGGCGCCGCCGTCGGGAATCCGAGGCACAGAATCGGAAGCAGTCTCAAGAGGGGGCTTCTCATCACAACAGCATCTCTCGCTACGTTTGAGATCCTCGGCCTTCTAGGTTACAACAGTCACCCCGGCCTAGTCACGTCGGACTTCAAAGCTGTCGAACTTGTCCGACCCGTCGGACGGATCGGACCGCACGCGCGATCCAAGAGTTTGGATTACGCGATCCGGTATTTTGAATCAGCGTCCGGTCGAGGGGCCTCGGGAAGACCCCTCAAATCGAGCGAAGCCCCTTTTCCCCCAATTATTTGGGCGGGGGGCTTTACATCACTGGAACCGATCTTGCACAATCGCTTTTGCGGGGGAATAGTGTCGGTCTTCTCACTTAATCTTTTACAGGGCATGTTTACCCTAGGATTAAGGCGATATGGCGCCGACCGGACTCGGGAGACCGTCGGCGCTAAGGAACCTTCAACTCGGAAGGGTGGGAGTGTAATCATGAAAGGTTCTCACAAGAGTTATCTATTTGGAGGTATCGCGGTTCTGACGGCCGTGCTGCTGTCCGGCTCGACCGGCCTCGCTCAGGTTTCAGTCCTCAGCGGCACGGTCCTCGACCCGGCCGGCGCGGTCGTGCCGGGCGCGGACGTGACGGTCATCGATCAAGCCACGGGCAGCCAGCGCATGACCGTGTCCGACGAGGAGGGGCGTTTCCGGTTTCCCCAGTTACGTCCGGGGCTTTA
>CAYRCA010000574.1:2694-3272 GCA_964422565.1 uncultured Acidobacteriota bacterium
GACCTTTCAGAACCAGGACGTCCGGCTCCTGGTGGACACGCCGCTCGTTCTCGAGGTTCGCCTCGAACTGGGCGAGGTCACCGAGATCATCACGGTCTCCGGCACGGCGCTCCGGCTCATGAACCAGGTCGACGGATCGATGGGCGTGGCCATGGCCACCGATCAGATCGTCGACCTGCCCTTGAACGTCCGTAACGTTTACCAGCTGTTAAGCCTTCAACCGGGGGTCACCTCCGAGGGCGAAGTCGCCGGTGCCCGGGGGGACCAGTCCAACCTGACGCTGGACGGGATCGACGTGAACGAGCAGCAAACCGGCGCCCCCTTTCAATCCGTTCTGAGGGTCACTCCCGACTCGGTGCAGGAGTTCCGGGTGACCACCTCCAGCCCCGGCGCCGGACAGGGCCGATCGTCGGGGGGCCAGGTTTCGCTGGTCACCAAGAGCGGCACCAACGACTGGCACGGATCGGCCTACAACTTCCACCGCAACACGGTCACCGCGGCCAACGACTTCTTCAACAACCGTGTCGGGATCGACCGCCCGAACCTGATTCGAAACCTTTACGGCGGTTCGATCGGCG
>CAYRCA010000575.1:0-3265 GCA_964422565.1 uncultured Acidobacteriota bacterium
CAACGGAATCTGGGCGGGCAGCGTGGGCATCAGCCAGACCAGGAGATAGCTCACCCCGACGGCCAGGCCGATCCCCGCGAGTCCGCCGCTGGTGCTCAGGGTGACGGCCTCGAAGAGAAACTGCAGGGTGATGTCCCGGCGCTTGGCGCCGATCGCCTTGCGCACGCCGATTTCCCGAGTCCGCTCGGTCACCGATACCAGCATGATGTTCATCACGCCGATTCCCCCCACCAGAAGGCCGACCCCGGAGATGGCGATGGCGATCAGCCCCACCGTGGCGGTGATGGCGTCAAACTCCTGGATCATGCGGTCGGAGGTCGTCAGATCGAAGTTGTTGGCCTCGTCATAACGCAGTCCCCGCTGGCGTCGCAGAGTCGACTCCATCTGATCCAGCGCCTGTTCCAGGCGTCCCTGGTGGGCCTGGGCGACGATCATTACAAAATCACTTCGAGGCGAAATCTTGCGGAGCGTTCGGTAGGGAATGTAGATGACGTTGTCCTCGTCGCTGGAGCCGAAGAAGGAGGCTCTTCGCTTCTCCAGCGTGCCCACGACTGTGAAGCGGTTGCCGTCGATCTCGACGGCTCGCCCCAGGATGCTCTCGTAATGGGGGAAGAGCGCCTCCACAACGTTGACTCCCAGAACGGCCACATGGTTTCTGCGCAGATCGTCCACGGGGATTACGAACCGCCCCTCATCCAGGGCGATATTGGTCACCGAGGCGTGGCGGGGGGAGACTCCCTGGAGCTGGCCCTGGCGGTACGTTCGGTCGCGATACCTGACCGTCGGGGAGCCGAAGAGGAAGCCGAAATAGCTGACATCCCGGACGGCCGGCACCTCACGGCGTATCGTCTCGGCGTCCTCCGGGGTCAGAGGTCTCCGCTGCCACTCGCGTCGGTCCCGGGGACCGAGCCGCACTCCCGTGGAGAGGTGGAAGGCATAAACGTTGTGGGTTCCGTACTGCTCGACGAGACCGATGATATTGCTCCGCATCCCGGTCAGGATCGAGGCGATCACGATCACGGTCAGGACTCCGATGATGACGCCGAGAACCGTCAGAACGCTGCGTAGCTTGTGGGTGCGCAGAGTGTGCAGACCCATCCGGATGTTCTCGAGGTACTGGGTGTTCATCGATCCGCCCTCAGGGCCTCGATCGGGTCCAGCTTGGAGGCGGCGAAGGCGGGATAGATACCGAAGATGATGCCGATTCCGCCCGCCACTCCGATAGAAAGAATCATGTAGGCCGGGCTGATGGTCATGGTCACCGGCGCCACCGCCTCGATGATCCGGCTCAGGCTGGCGGCCAGAAGCAGGCCGGCGACCCCTCCCGAGGCCGCCAGGAAGAAGGATTCGACAAGGAACTGATTCAGAATGTCGCGGCGGCGCGCCCCCAGAGACTTGCGAAGGCCGATTTCGAAAGTGCGCTCGGTGACCGACACCAGCATGATGTTCATCACGACGATGCCGCCCACGAGGAGGGAAATGGCCGTAATGGGAATAACCACGGCGGCAATGCTCTGAGTGAACTCGTCGACGAAGGTGTTGATCTCCTCGGTGGAGATGATGCCGAATGTGTCGTCCTCGTTGGGCCTCAGCTTGTGTCGGATCCGCATTGCGGTTCGCACCTGGTCCATGCTCGAGGCGAATCGCTCTCGGGAGGCCGCGTTCCCCCGGATCATGATACTGCTCCGGCTGCCGTAGATCTTCTGATAGGTGGAGATGGGCATATAGAGCGTGTTGTCGAGGCTCTGGCCGAAGCTGGAACCGAGCCTTTCCAGCACCCCGATGACCTGGAGCGACACCGCCCCAACCTTGACGCTTCGTCCCAGGGCGTCGGTTCCGGCAAAGAATCTCTCGTAGACGTCCCACCCGATAACGCAGACGAGGCGCGCCCGTCGAACTTCCTCGTCGGCGAAAAATCGGCCCTCCTCCAGTTCCTGGCTTCCGAGGAAGATCCGGTTGGCCGTCACTCCGTTCACTTGCGTGCCGTAGAGTTCCTCCGAGCCGTAGTAGAGGGTGCGTTGGCTGGAGATCTCGCCGGCGAGTTCCTGGCAGTCCGGACAGTGGCGGCGCAGGAAGTCGACGTCGGCCAGCCGTATGTCCTTGTTGCGGCGCGCCATCCTTTCCCATTCCTCCTGGCTGACGTCCCCAAGGTGGGCGAACTTGGCGACGATGAAGGAGTCGCTGCCCAAAGTTCGGGAAACCGTGTCCATGACATAAGTCTGGAGACCTTCGATACTGGCGCCGACGAGCATGACCGAGGCGACCCCGATGATGATCCCCAGCAGCGTCAGAAAAGTTCGCAGCTTGTGGGCGTAGATCGACTGCAGGGCGATGCGGGTCGCTTCCAGGAAGAAGGGCGGTCGCGCAACCATAAGTCTCGGCTCCAAGATATCAGGACTGGATCACTTCGGTAATACGGACCGCCGAGCCGTTTGTTCAAGACGGTTCGCTTTCTGTCGCACCGAGGTTCCTCCGGAGGGGTTGGAGGCCGGGACAGAGGGGGGAGACGAAGGCGGGCCGTCCGCGCCAAGACCAGGCGCAAACTTTCCTCGACCGGCGCCGCCGTCATCCGGGTGATGTCAAAGGACCCCGGCTGGCGAACTGTCCACTATTCGCCGGCGCCTGGATTCGGAGGTTCCATGGTGCAGGCAAGGCACTCCGGGCAGTAGTTCTCCCGGCCCTCAAAACCGCAGACCCGGCATCGAAGGACCTTTTCCGGCCGCACGGTGGATTCCACGGTATTCTCGACCATCTCACCCTGATGCTGGCCCCGAAGGCGGTCCAACTGTTTCTTTAAGTTGAAAACAAAGGACATGAGCCTATGGGAACCATTGTACCGAAAACCGGGTGCGACGTGGGAAGGTACCTGCATTCGCGCCGACAGAGTCCGTCCGCGCCGGCGGGCCTGGCCTGGTTGATTTCTCGAAGGACCGCCCTTTACACTCGGGAAACGTCATGGCTGTCGAGTGGGGAGGTGGGAGTACCGGGAAACCGTCCAGGTCACGCCTGCGGTTCGGAGGCGTGGTCCTCCTGTTCCTATTACTCCTCGGGCTCGGTTCCTGCGGCACGTCCGACGCCGAATCCACGCTGGTCGTTGCCGTCGTCGATGAAGCCACCGGGCAGCCGGTGCCGGTTCGGGTGCGGGTGACCGACGAACGGGGCGAGCCTCGCCGCGCTGAAGACGGCACTCCGCTCGAAGGGCTGACCGAGGTGATCATCGGCAAGCAGCGCAACGGTCCGACCGGCATTGCCGAGCTCTACTTCC
>CAYRCA010000576.1:0-3227 GCA_964422565.1 uncultured Acidobacteriota bacterium
AGGACTCCTACAGCTTCGATCTGGACGAGGCGGGTCTCGACTCCAGCTACCTGCTCCACGATGGGGCCTACCGGAGGATCTTCGCCCGCTGCGGTCTCGAGTACCTGGCGGTGCAGGCCGCGTCCGGCGCCATGGGCGGGAGCGAATCGGAGGAGTTCGTGGTATTCAGCGACGCCGGGGAGGACTGGATCGTCCACTGCCCGGCATGCGGGTACGCCGCCAATCGCGAGAGAGCGCGCGCGGAACCCGGGCCGGCGGAGAACCCGCCGGGCGACCTCGATCCCGAAGAGGTCCATACCCCCGGGCGGAAGACGATCGAGGAGGTCAGCGAGTTTCTGAATGTCCCCAAGAGCCGCCAGATCAAGTCGCTGGTTTACATCATCGAGAACAAGCCCCATCTGATCCTCACAAGGGGAGACGACCAACTCAACGAAATGAAGCTGGCCGGATGGGCCGGCACCGAGGCCCTGCGACCCGCCACGGCCGAGGAGATCCGATCCGTATTCGGCGCCGATCCCGGTAGCCTCGGCCCGGTCGGCCTCAAGAGGGTTCCCGTGCTGGCGGACCTCGCGTTGCGGGGCCGGAAGAACATGGTCTGCGGGGCCAACCGGGACGACTACCACCTGCTGAACGCGACCCCCGACGAGGATTTCAGCCCCGAGTACGCCGACCTGCGGGAGGTCCGGAGCGGCGACCCCTGCCCGACCTGCGAGTCTCCATTGAAGGTGGCCAAGGCGATCGAGGTGGGACACATCTTCAAACTGGGCCTCAAGTACAGCACCTCCATGGGCGCTCGGGTCCTGACGCGGGACGGCGACGAGGCCCCGCTGGTGATGGGCAGTTACGGCATCGGGATCGAGCGCATTCTGGCCGCGGCCGTCGAGCTGTACCACGACGAACTGGGCATCGTCCTGCCCCGAAGCATCGCCCCCTTCCAGGCGATCGTCACGCTGCTTCGTCCGGACGACGAGACTCAAAGGACGGCCGCCGAGGCGATCTACGAGGAGCTGACGGCAAAGGGCGTCGACACCCTTCTGGATGATCGCGACGAACGTCCCGGCGTCAAGTTCAAGGACGCCGAACTGGTGGGCATCCCGGTTCGGGTGACGATCGGAAGGAAACTCGCCGAGGGGCTGGTGGAGATCTTCTCCCGCCGAAACCGCGAGTCGCGGACCGCACCCGCCGCCGACGCCGTCGCGGAAACCCTGCGCGCCCTGGACGACTACCCCATCTGACGATCCGCCGCGGCGGCAATCCAACACGCGGCCGCAGCGACACCGGCCGTGAGTTCCGCTCTCTCACCGCAGAGATCGCAGAGGCCCCTCGACGGCAAGGCAATCGGCGATGTTCAGGGTTCAAGTTTGGGGTTCAAGTTTGGGGACGGGTTCAAGTTTGGGGACAGGTCACTGGGGGAGTGGCTGTATGGGGGAGTGGCTGTAGGGGAGCGGCTGTAGGGATAAGTCAAGCGGGAGGTGAGGGAGGTGAGGGAGGAGGTGCGGGGACGGGTCACGCAGACGGGCCAGCCACGGGGTGGGAAGTGGAAATCGACGGCCTGATGCGTCTTCGGCTCGTCGCTGTCGACCCGGCCGAGCGGCGGGCCGCCGTGCGGGCCATCCTGGGGATCCTGGCCTAGCAGGTACGTCGTCATCCCTCTGGTGAATCAGGACGTCCTCGGCGCCCGGAGGCCTCCGCTCCGAAACCTCCGCCCCGCCAACCTGATTGCCCCTTCGGTCTGGGGAACGCCTGGAAGCTGTACCGGGAGCCTTGGACCGGATTTCGCCCGGGTGAAGTTTGGCAGGTGAAGTTTGGGGACGGTGAAGTTTGGGGACGGGTCACGCGGACGCAGTCGCCTCCAAGTCCTCGGCGCAAGAAGGGACGACCAGTCTCGCCAGCGATCGATCTCGTGGGGCGATCTCCTCCCCGGAGTCGGACTCGCCTCAGAAACGGAGGGAAGGCGTCGGGTCGGGGATCGGGGACAGATCGGAGGCCGGGAACGGGCTTCGGCCCGGCTTCGGCCCCCTGCATGCGAGGGGTCGCGCCCTTCATGCGACGGGTCCCGACCCTCGATGCGAGGGTCGACGAGCCTCTACGTGGCGACGGCGGTGTCTTGGGGGGGACGCAGCCGGTCCAGCGCGCACCATTCGCCGTCGGCCCAGGGGATGGGGCACCGGTTCGGCTCCTTCGCGGCGTCGATGAATCGGGCCACGAACTCCGCCGATCCCACCACCCGGCCCTGGAGCCACCTCCAACGCTCTTCTTGCCGCGCCCGCCGGTTGGCCAGGTACAGGGCCCGCGATTCCTCGAACCATCGCCGCGCCGCCTTCGGATCCGCGATGCCGGTCACCCGGGTCAACGACCAGACCGGCACGTCGCCGCCCCGCTCGCGCGCCCAAGCCGAACTCCAGACCCACTCCTCGGGGCGCTCGGCCAGACGGGCGGCGACCGGATTGAACTCGACGTAGTGCAGGCAGGTGAGCGCGGCCTCCGGACTCAGCAGCGTGGACTTGAATCTTCCGCTCCACAGCGGCCCCCGTCGATTCTCGATCCGATTGAACTCCCGGGTGAAACGGGACTGCAGATCCTTCATGAAAGCCGACAGGTCGAAGAGGCGATCGTTGAAGCGCCGCCACTGCTCGTCGGTCTTCGGCCGATCCCGGGGCCGGGGCCACAGCAGGGCGGCGCGGCGCTCCAGTTCCCCGCGGCTCAGCTGGATCGCCTTGCGCACCAGCGGAAGGAGGTGGAAATGGGTACCCATCAGGCAGTAGGCCACCAGCTCGACGCAGTAGACGTCCAACAGGAAGACGAGGATTCGGATGAAGAGTCGACGGGCCTCCGGGTCGAGGAGGGGCCGCCAGCCCAGCGGGCCGATGACCCGATTGTAGACGTGGTAGAAGGAGTCTTCGGCGGAGAACTTGATACGCGCCCGTCGTGCCATGGTGCTTCCTTTCGAGAAGGGGAGGCCGTCCTTGCGTCCCCGCACCTCCTTATCCATCCGTCCCCTATAAAGAACGCACGAGGCTCGAAATCTGCGAAGAGCTTCGAGAGTCCGATCGCGGAGAGCCGACGGGCGGGGTTGAAAGATTGAAAGGCGGTCGCCTCTGCTGTGCTTCACCTGCAAGGGCGCGGCGGTCTCGGGCGCCATCGAGAGAAGCGGGATCGCAGGCGAGGGATCGCAGGGACAGGGAGATCGGGTTGCGCGAGATCGCCGGGACGGATCGCGCAGGGCG
>CAYRCA010000577.1:0-3222 GCA_964422565.1 uncultured Acidobacteriota bacterium
GCGTTCGTCCGGTCCGGGGATTCCCCGCGGGGTCCCCATCCCCGGGTTCCTGTCGGGTCCTGGCGGACCCTGGGGAGGTGAGGTTGCCGCAAACCCCACCCTCCTTCGTCGGGTGGGGCTACGTCCTGTCGGCCCTTCGGGCCTCGTCTGGCGCCCTTGCCTCGGTGGCGCCATCGTGGGTGTCGGAGAGTAATCAACTTTCTGGCGGCCGCTACGGCGACGCCCCAGAGGGGGAAACCGAAGCCTCCCCCGCCACCGCAGGACCCGCAGTTGGTCGACTTGGCCTACGTGCTGCGGGTCGGTGGCGCGACAAACCGCGAATTCGCCATCGTTGTCGCGGAAATCGAAACGGGACGGGAGGCGGTCCTGCTGGACGGGGTCAACCATACCCTGGGTTACGGCGTCGCAAGGCGCGGGCCGAGTTCAGGCAGTCCGCCACTTTCCGGGCCTCCCTTCCGAGATCCCGGAAGACCGAATCGTTGTCCAGTTCCGCCTCCCCGCAGACGAACAGGTCGACGCCCACGGGAAGATCGAAGAAGCGGTACAGATCGCGGATCTGCTCCAGCCGGTCTCCGGCCGGCTTCCCGCGCAGGATGACCAGCAGGTCGAGGTCGCTGTCGCCGGTGTGATCCCCACGAGCGACCGATCCCACCACGAGGATTTCCTTGACGTGGCGGTTTTCGCGCAGGATACGATCGACGATTCTCTGCAGCCGCTCCAACAGCCCCTCGGCGTCAAGAAAGGTGATCCTGACAGAATCGGAATAGCTGCCGTGCGGCATCGACCGCCTCTCGGGCTTTGGACTCGTTGAAGTAATCCGCCGGTTTTCCCTGCGGGAAGCCGTTTGGATAGCGAGTCGGAATGTAGTAGGCGTCCAGAAGTTGGCCCAGCTCGAGCACTCCGGGCGGGACCTCCAGGTCGGGAAGCCGGCGCAACAGCGGAGTAATGGCGTGACCCCGCACCGACGCGCCGCGCTTCATCATCAGGGCTTTGACGGCCTTCTCGGCGGCCTGCTGGGAGGTGAAGCAAGCCCATTCCCAAAATTCGGGTTGGACATCGATTTCGGCCCGCCGCAGTCTCGCTTCGCCTGCTCCATCCAGTCCCGGCGGTTCATTCCCCGGAAGTATAGAACGCGAGCCTGACGGCGGGGCTTGAAGGATGAAGCGCTTGTAGACCCGCCGCAAACAGCGACTACGAATCCTCGCGTCGGCCGATGTGCGTCGGGGCGCGGCAAAGAGCGGCATCGGCCCGATGCCGCTCCTTTCCGCTTTCCAGGCGTATCCAGCGATTCTCATACTGGCCGGCAAGGCCCCCGACACGGTCCGGCCGCACGGTGCGGCCGGCCACGACATCCGGCACAGGAACGTCGGGCGGTTATCTAAAGGAGTGACGATTCGGTCCGACCCCCTTTGGGCGGCGGATTCGATGACGACGACCGATGGCCCCGCCGCCGGCCGCCGGCGGCGGGCGCCGGAGGGCGAGGCCCCGAAAGGTCCCTCCGATCCCCGGACGGCGACGCGTTTCGCTCGGGTCTGACGACGCCCCTACCGCTCGAGGCGGGGATCGTAGACGAAGGCCCCCGTGCTCACCACGGCGAAGCGACTCGCGTCGGCGTGGGCCGGATTGAGCAGGTAGTTGCGCTCCTCGGGAACCACCGCCGAGGGAACCGCCAAAACCGCAGTCTTCCCCCGATCCAGCCATTCGTCCCCGAGGCGTCGCAGTTCCTCCGGTGCGGGATAGCGGCGCCACCCCGGAGGGAGCGCTTCCCGTTCGACCCGTTCGATTGCGAGGTCGTCGGGCACATCCACTTCGAGACGGACCAAGTCGGTCGGCAACCGATCCGCCGCGACATGAACGAGAAACTCCAACGCCGCCAGGGCCAGCGACGAGGAAGTGTAGACGACACGTCTTCCCCGGGTGTGCCAGCGTCCCGAAACCAACAGGCCGCCGCGGCCCCCGAGCGGGTCCGACGCGCGCGTCTCCCGAGAGATCCGCCACACCCGCACTAGCTGTGAATCCCGTGGCGAATGCGGAGGAGGACTTCCTCGACCTGTCGGGCGCCGACCTCGGTGTCCAGGAGCGTGAGGGGGACTCGCCCTCCCAACGCCCGGTTTTCGCGGTGGAGCCACGCTCTGCCGTCGGCCGTCGAACCCAGGACGTCGGCGGCCATCAGAGCGATGCGCGCCACCCGATACAGACGGTCCGACTCGATCGAAGACAGGCGCCGGCTTGCCTTCCTTCGGGCCAGCGTTCGCGTCGCCACTCCGAGGATGGCCGCCAGATCCCGAGGGCGGATCTCCAATACCCGCAGGAGCGTCGCAAACGCCGCAAACGGGAAACCCTCGCGCAAGGCCTCCCGCACGTCGTCGTCGCCGCCAACCTTGCGCCGGAAGACGCCCTCCCCTCCCAGCAGCGCAACAACCTTGGCCGTCTCCGGTTTCGATGCGGTCTCCGCCATATGTCACTCATTATATTGCCAACTGACATCAGTTTTCAATGCGTGGTCGCCAGCTTCGCGGACGGCGAGATCGGGGACGACGGGGGCGGCCCCCGACAATCGCGGCCGATACACGCACATCGGAAATTACTACATCAGCTTCACGGTCGTCATCGCCCAAGAGTGAACTTCGGAACCGTCCTCTTTCGGACGGCCGGACGTCCTTTCGGAGGCTGAACGATCGAACGGCGGGGGCGTCGTAGGCAAGCCGGGGGCGCTCGGGGGAAACCGTCGGACCCATCGCCACCGAGCTTCGGACGCCCCCGCCCATCTCATCGATCGCCCATCGCCCGCCGACCTCGGCGTCCACGAGGGAGGTCGTTGGCCGCGCGACCTGTCCCCGCCACCATTCCGCCACCATCCGTCCCCGCCACCACCGTCCGCGAGAGGTTTGCTCAACGGCAAGTCAGCTCCGCCGGCCCACCGATCGGTCCGGGTTCGGCCGGGGTACAGGATATTCGGGACGATCTTCTCATTCGGGATCGGGACACAGGGCTTGCGGCCTTCAGGGCGACCCGTGCAAGGGATTGACAACGCGAAGGTCGGGAAACCGGCTGAAGTCTCGGTCGGCGCTCCAGAGTTCGGTGACGCCGTGGTCCAGGCACATCGCGGCGATGCGCGCGTCGTGCACGCGGGCGCCGGTGACGCGGCCCGCGTCGATGGTTTCACACTCCTCGCCGAACGCGTCGAGATGCCCCGACGCGAACTCCAGCCAGGACGGGAAC
>CAYRCA010000578.1:0-993 GCA_964422565.1 uncultured Acidobacteriota bacterium
TCGTCATGAGCGCGGCGCCGTGCACCCGCGCGGTGGCCACCAGGATCCGGTCGGCCGGATCTCGATGGAAACCGGCCGGCAGTTGGGCGATCTCGGCCGCGACGGCGGGAGTGATTCCCAGCCGCCTCACCAGGGGCGGGGCGGTCGCCCGCTCCAGCCAATCCCGCAGGGGGATCCGAAGGCGAATGCGGCGCAGTTCGTGGAGCGTGGCGATCTCCCAGAGGCTGATGTCGGAAACCAGCAAAGGAGAATCACCCCCGGCCCCTTCGAGGATTCGTCTTTGAGACGGACTCAGGCGCTCGACGGCCTCGAACCACCAGAGAAGGACGTGGGTGTCAACGAGCGTCTTCACCGAACCCCTCGACCTCCCAAGCCTCCGGCGGCAGGACCGGAGAGACGACGTCGCCCAAGGTCTCGACCGTTCCGGCCAAGCCGGACTGGGGGTACTCGGCCTCGCCCGCCACGGGGACGAGCCTGGCGACCGGGCTGCCATGTTTCGTAATGAGCAGACCTTCGCCGGTCTCGCGCACCTCATCGAGGAGGGCGAGGCACTTGGCCTTGAATTCCGTCGCGCTCATGGTTCTCATCAGACCAGTTTGGCCGACCGGTCACATCTTGTCAAAGCGTGAATTCCCCTCTATGCCGGGCGGGATAGGTGGGGCCCCAAGAGCCCAAGGGGAAAACCGTCTCCGGAGGAGGCCCCCGGGGCCGGCAGGGCTTAACCCAAGAGGCGATTCGAATTATTCAGTGAACAGTATTGGGCTTAGCCCCACCCGACGAAGGAGGGTGGGGTATGCGGTGAACTTTGAGAATTCCCCTAAGGGTCCGCAAGGACCCGGCAGGAACGCGGGGACGGGGACGGGGAATCTCCAGACCAAACGAACGCCATGCGCCGCAAGGGAACGCCCTGCGCCATGCGATCACCAACCCCCGGTGTTCCTGCCGCGCCCGCTGCTGTTTGTCGACGCGTTGCCGCGCAACACTACGGGCAAA
>CAYRCA010000578.1:1003-3221 GCA_964422565.1 uncultured Acidobacteriota bacterium
GACCCCGGCCTCCTTCGTCGGCCGGGGCCAAGTCCTGTCGGCCCCTGACGGGGCCTCGATCCGCGGCGCGCCGCATCACGTTATCCTGAAGAGCTGCCGGCGGGCCGCCGGCGGTACTGCGAGTTCCCTTGGCATTGAAATCTATCCATGTTATTAATGGATATCCATGCGAAAGATACAGGTCCTCTTTCCGGAACCCCAGATGGCGCGGCTTCGCGAGGCCGCGGCCCGGGAGGATCGCCCCATCAGCGAGATCATCCGGCGCGCCACCGAGGCTTGGCTGGATCGCCGCTCCGCCAGGTACGACGTCCGGGCCGAAAGCCGAGTCCCCGATTTCCGCGGAGGTCGGATTTTGATCGGGGCGGGCTTCCTGCGCGAGGCCGCCCGAGCCGACCGGTTCGGCACGGCCGACCAGGGTGAGGACGCGGAGACCGAATGATCAGCTTGGACACCAACATCCTCCTTTACGGCACCAACCGGGATTGCCCGGAGTTCCAGTGGGCCAACCCAGTGCTGACGAAGATGGTGTCGCGACCCGACGATTGGCTTCTGGCGGATCAGGTCCTGTTCGAGTACTACCGACTGGTGCGCAGTCCCAAGGTCTTGGCCCGGCCCTTGGACGCCGCGGCGGCGGCGCGGCAGGTCGAGTTCTTCCGCGACGAGTCCGGATGCCAACACTGCAACCAGCCCGCCGAATGTTGGGGTGAAGCACTCCGCTGGATGCGGCGCGGCGACTTTCCGGCGGCTCGGACCTTCGACTTGGTCCTCGCCGTGACGTTGAGGCTCAACGGGGTCCGGCTGTTTTACACGAGGAATGAGCGGGACTTCCGGGATTTCGGCTTTTTCGACGTGGTCAACCCCGAGTTCGAGCCGCTGTGACCCGAATGACCTCCGGTCTCAACTCCTCCGCAGGATCCTCCGGTACACTTCCCGACGATGGGCGACGCCGACCACATAGACGACGACCTCGGTGACGTGGACTTCGTAGACGATGCGGTAGTCGTCCACCCGGATTCGGTAGGCGTTGACTCTTCCCCGAATTCGGGATGCGCCGACCGGAACGGGATTCGCCGAGAGGCCGGAGATCGCGTCCTTGATCCTCCGGCGGGGTGCCGGCGGAATCGCCTCGATCTCCTTCGGCACGGCGGCGTGGACCAGGACTCTAAACGGTGTCTCTGACCTCGTCCCAGTCAAGCCACGGCCCCTTTCGACGTTCCTCGATCAGTTCGATATCCTCGGCGTCCTCCAGCCATTCGGCGATCGCCTCCCGTACGACGGCCTGGGCCTTCAGACCGTGCTCCTCGCAGTAGCGGTCGAGACGCGCCTTTAGATCCTCGTCGATCCTGTGGGTGATCGTGGTGGTGCCCATGTTGAAAGCGTAGCGCGACTTTGAAGCTTTTGCAAGCGTAAGATTGCTGCTGCGTTTGGGACCACGACAGACTGAAGGCGCCGACCAACCCGTATTGCCGCTACACGTAGCTCGATGCGGGCGGCCGGTTCTTCGCCCCTCTTTCCCGCTCGATTCGCTTCGGATAGCCGCTCTCCCGGAAGGCGGCGAGAGGGTCCTCCGGCAAGCTCCGGGAGCGCCGCCAAGCCCGGACCAGGGGACGAACGTCGGTGTGGAAGGCCGCCTTCAGGCACTCCTCCGCGTCGATCAGCTTGCCCTTCCGCTGGTGCGCCCCAAGAGAGGCGAAGTCGATCAGGGCGGCCTTGGCCGCCAATTCCTGGATCGTCGTAACCGTCTGGAGCATGGCCTCGATCTTGCCCTTCAGATTGTGACTCTGGTCGACCATGTAGCCGACGGCGGCGGGCCGGTTCGTCTCCCACTCGTAGAAGCCGATCTCGTAGAGGATCCGGAAGAGCTGATAAGGGTCGATGGAGCCGACGGTGAGATCGTCGTCGGCGTAGCGGCGGTCGTTGAAGTGGAAGCCGCCCAACACCTCCTCGCTGAGGAGCCAAGCCACGATCTGTTCGATGTTCTGCCCGGGATAATGGTGGCCGAGGTCCACCAGCACGCGGGCTCGAGGCCCGGCCTTCCGGGCCAGCGACAACGCCATGCCCCAGTCGGCGATATCGGTGTGATAGAACGCCGGTTCGAAGGGCTTGTACTCGATCAGCAGCCGTTCCGCTTTTTCCAACTGCCCGCCGACCTGGATCAACGCCTCCTCCAGCCAGCCCTTTCGTTGGCGGATGTTGGCGGTGCCGGGGTAGTTGGAGC
>CAYRCA010000579.1:0-3218 GCA_964422565.1 uncultured Acidobacteriota bacterium
CTCGTCCTCGAACGCGATGAAGTCGCGCACCAGTTCCGGGAAGCGGCGCCGGTCGAGCATCCCCTCGACGGCGACCCGCAGTTCGGGCAGACGCCGGTCCGCCAAACCCTCCCCGGAGACGGTGCGCCAGGGTTTGAACCACTCCCGCCCGGCGGTGAGGGTGCCCGCGCGCGCCTGGGTCCCGTCGGAGATCAGCAGCAGCTCGTTCAGGGAGAACAACGCCGGCAGTTCGGCCTTGTAGGTTTGAAGCTGCCGCCACGCCGTCCAGACGGTGGCCTCCTCGTCGGCGGGGTTCTTCAGTTCGATGACGGCCAGGGGCAGTCCGTTGACGAACAGGACCACGTCGAGGCGTCGGGTGCGTTTGTTTTCGGCGACGGTGAACTGATTGACGGCGAGCCAGTCGTTGTTCTCCGGCTCGTCGAAGTTGACGGCGAGGGCCTGGGCGCCCCGAATCGAGCCGGAACGGGTGCGGTACTCCACGTTCACGCCGTCCACCAGCATCCGGTGGAAGGCTCGGTTTCGCGCCTCCAGGGTGGCGCCTTCGGGGCGGATCAGTCTGCGGAGGGCGTCGTCGAGAGCCTCGTGGGGCAGTTCGGGGTTGATGCGGGCGAGGGCGTCCCGGAGACGGCGCTCCAGAACCACCTCGCCGTAGTCGTCCCGTTCGGCGAACGTCGTATCGGGGGCGATATCCGGCCCGTGGGCGACTTGCCAGCCGAGGTTTGCGAGCCACTCCAAGGCGGCTTCCTCGGCGACGAATTCGCCGAAGGGCGACCCTTTCACGCCGCAAGCTCCTCGCGCACCGTCTCCCGAAGGCTCCACGGCACCGGTCGGACCGAATAGCTCCGCAGAGCCTCGATGACGGCGGGAGACAAGTCCTGCTCCGAATCATTCAAGAGGGCATAGGCTCGCGAATCGGGCGATCGCACCTCCTTCGTATCAATCCACGAAAGGACAATGGCCTGCGCGGTCTCCCGACTCGGGCGGTTAATGGTCTGGACAATCCGCTCCGGCTGCCGTCTCGACTTGGGAATTACGAAATCGAAAAGGTGGTCGTAGCCGGTCTTGCCTGTGAACTTCACCTTGGGCGTGTAACGCACCTCGTGCAGATCAAGCCATGACACTACGTCCTCGTAGAAGAGGCTCGCGACCATCGGAACGGCGAGGAAGAACATGTCGTTCACGGCGAGCATGGCTTGGACGAGATTATGCTTCCGAAGGGCAAAGTTATCGGGCGACGCTTGGACCTGGAGCGCCTTGCCTTCGAGCCGCACCCCAAAGCCGTTGAGGGTCATCGTCAGCAAGTCCTGGCGCTTACGACTCTCCAATCTGCAACCGCTCTGCTCCAGATCCTCGATGGTGTACCCGTCGTCGGTAAGGATGAACCCGCCGTTGGCCTTTTTCGCGTAAATCTGAACATAATCGTTGTGTCGGTCGAGATAGGGTGTAGTGATCTCGACCCACTGATCGATCCGGCGCATCGCCGTTTTGTCCCTCAGCCACGTGTAATACGCGTCCATCAGGCGCTCAATGTCCTGGATCATATAAACAGCCCCCGGTCGATATGCGGCGCTTGCGTGACATTGCAGTAGCTCAGGAAGTCCTCCAGTGTCTTCCAAACATCTCCGGTGTCGCGGAACCGGTCGGCGGGAACCGGGAAGGCCCACTTGTCGCCATACCCCTCTCGGTACAGATGGAGGTGGGGCGCCGGGACCTCCTCGTCATCCGGATTGCGATGCGGAGCGCCGCCAAGTTCGAGTCGAACAAGCACTACGACCTGCCGCCCCCGATTCTGCATCTTGAGTTTCGCCAGATCAATGCGACCCCGACTCAAATCGAGCAGAAAGTGCTCCCGTCGGTCGGCGGACTGAAGGGGCAGGCTGAGCGCCTCGCCTCCCATGGGGAACTGGTTTCGATCATCGTTCACGCGATGCTTCTCCATGCCTATCAATGCATCGGCTTCGGCCTGGGTCAGGTTGATGTCCGCCATGAGAACGTACTCCTGGTAACCTCCCGCGTCCTCCACTCGGCCCGACGCAATCGAGTCGAGGCGGGGGCGGCTTCCTCGGCGGTGGATTCGGTCACTCCCCTCACCCCTGGTTCCCCTCCGTCTCCTGAATCTCCTTCAGGGATCTTCCCTTGGCGTCCCTCCACTCGACCCGCCCGTTCGCCGACCGCCCGAGCAGCACTCCGGCCGCCGTCGAGGGCGAATTGAACGTGTAATCCTGCGCGAGGCGGTAGGTCGGCCCGACGTCCTCCAACACGCCCTTTTCGATCAAAGCTCGTCGCAGCTCTCGCATAAACGCCTGGATCGAGGGTACCTCCCCTTTGACGGCTTGCGAGCCGGCGCGGACGACGAACCCCTCCGCGCCGTCGTAGCCCCGCGCCTCGATCCCCTTGGCGCGTAGAACGAGATCCCGCTTCCTCGTCGCCGGGGGACGGGGCTTCTCGAAGAAGCTCACGCCCACCACCGGCAGGCACAGGAGCAGATCGGCGAGATAGCCCTCGGCGTCCGCCGCGTCGGCCTCCGACAGCGACGGCGGTTGCGGCACGTTGCCGTTGTCCAGCTCGCACCGCTTCGCCTCCGCCGCCAACGCCACCAGCCTCGACTCCAGGTAATGGGCGTGGGCCTTGTTGAGGTTCTGATCCTTGCTCGTAAAGACGGCGGCGTGGGTCCAGAAGTCCTTGCTCCTGACGTGGTTGTCGATCCGCGAGAGGAGCAAATCGCCCTCCCCGACGTAGACGCGGGGCAACTGTCCCGATTCACCCGGTCCCCAAAGGATGTAGACCCCGGTTCGAGCGAGTTCGGACCGTTTCCGAACCTCGGACAGGAGCGGGCGGGGGAAAACCATTCCCTGTCCCGTCCAGTTCGACTTTTCGACGATTCGCAACCCCTCCGGCTCGCCGGACGGCATGAAGATGCGAACGGAGAATCCGTAGGCTCTTGTCATTACACGACCTTTCCGACGAAACGCTCCGCGTCCTCCACCCGAAGTTCGCCGGAGATGAGCTTGGGAAGGAGGGTGTCGCGCAGGGCGGCGAGGGTGTGGGACGCGCACCGATTATGGAGAGTTCTCCTGAACAGCGGTTGCACAGTTCGCTCGAACCTACCGAGCACAGTTCGGGAGGCCCCAGTATCTGAAGTTGCCTCAGGTGCATCGGACCGAAGTTCAACTGAACGCTACCGGCTGCCAGGGCGAACATCTCGGCGAGAAAATACT
>CAYRCA010000580.1:0-3216 GCA_964422565.1 uncultured Acidobacteriota bacterium
TGTCCGGAAGGCCTTGAACCTGGCCCTCGCCGGTTGACCGGTGCCGGAGCGGGACCGGAGGACGGGCTTCCAGCCGGCTTCCAGGCCGTCGGCGACAGGCAGGGATGCCTGTCTTCCGGTGGTGCCGAGTCCCGACGGCGACAGGCAGGGATGCCTGTCTTCCGGTCCCGTGGCGCCGAGTCTCGTTGGCGACAGGCAGGGATGCCTGTCTTCCGGTGCTCCGTGTGTGGACACCGAACTCGGGGCGTGTCATAAAGGGCCCTCATGAAGACGCGACGCGTGAATCGACGACAGGTTCTGAAAGCCGGCCTTGTCGCGGCGGGGGCCGTTGGCGTCCGGAGTCGCGCGGCGACCGCGTCCGGGCCCATGAGGCTGGGAGGACCGATTTTCGTCAAGTCCGAGGATCCGGCGGTGTTGGCCCAGGCTCACCGCGACCTCGGGTACCGCGCCGCCTACGCCCCCGAGGTGCAGCTCGACGACCGCGAGAAGATCGCGGCGATTCGCCGGGAGTTCGCCGCCCGGGACGTGGCCATCGCCGAAGTCGGGGCCTGGGTCAACCTCCTCGACCCGGACTCGGAGAAGCGCCGCGCAAACCTGGCCTACGTCATCGAACGACTGGCTCTCGCGGAGGAATTGGAGGCCCGCTGCTGCGTCGACATCGCCGGCTCCTTCAATCCGGACGTCTGGTACGGGCCGCATCCGGCGAACTTCAGCCGGGAGTTCTTCGACGCCGCCGTGGAGACGGCTCGCCGGATCATCGACGCGGTCAAGCCGACCCGGACGCGGTTCACCTACGAGATGATGGGGTGGGCGCTCCCCTCGGGGCCCGAGGAATACCTGGAGATGATCGAGGCGATCGATCGGCCTTCGTTCGCGGTTCATCTGGACGTCTGCAACGCCGTCAACAGTCCGGGCCGCATCTACCGCAACTCCGAGATGATCGACGCGTGCTTCGACCTCCTCGGGCCTTGGATCGTCTCCTGTCACGCGAAGGATGTGGCCTGGGTGCCGGGCATGCAGGTCCATTTCCGCGAGGTGATTCCCGGCCGGGGGGAGATCGACTACCGCGCTCATCTTCTCGGCCTCTCACGACTGCCCGTCGACGCTCCGCTGATGCTCGAGCACTTGGAGACGGCCGACGAGTACGCCGAGGGAGCGAACCACATTCGGAGCGTGGCTGCGGAGATGGGCCTGTCGTTCCAGGGGGGTTAGGAGTGAGGTGGAGTGGGAACTCAGGAGTCAGGAGTCAGGAGTCAGGAGTTAGGAGTTGGGAGTATCTTTGCTGTGGGTTCCTCCCGACCAGTTTCTGACCCGAAACTTAGACTGAGCCAAGTTCCCGATCTGAATGAGCCTGCTGCTCCGATGGCCAAGACATACTCGCGGCTCCTACCAGGAAAGTCAGCGCCCGGCGGTGCCGTCACTCGAAACCCGAAACTCGAAACCCAAAACCACCTCGAGTTTCATCCTTTCGGGTACGCCCCGCTCATGGGCACTCACTCCTCGCTCCTCGCTCCAAACGCCGAGGGAGGATTAGAAAGCCGATCCCCAGGACCAGAACGCCCGCCAGGGAGAGAATGAGTCCCACACGGAACCCCGAGGGGCTGTAGACGAAGGTGACCCGATGATTCCCCGGAGGCAGGTGGACGCCCCGGAAGATCGAGTCGGCGGGGAAGACCTCGAGCTCCTCCCCCCCCTCCAGGAAGGCTTTCCAGCCCGGGCTGTACCGGTCGAACAGGACCAAAACGGCGGGCCGCTCCAGGCCGGCGACCTGGTACTCAACCCTTTCGGTTCGCCACGACAGGAGGATGGGGCTGGGAAGCTCGTCGTTCCCAGCGGTCGGATCGGCGGAAGGAAGCGGAGTCTCGACGACGACGGTTTCGGAGTCCACGCGACCCATGGCGTCGAGGGCGGCGTCGGCGTCGACAACCAGCCAGTTCCGGTAGAGCCGCGCCCTCGAGGCTTCGTCCGATCGGTAAACATGAAGCGACGGCGCGGACGGGCCGGCTTGGCGGTAGCCGGGCGGCGGCGGCCCCCGCGTGGACAGAAGGTAGTCGATCTGGAGCCGCCGAAAAAGCGCCGGATCGTCGATCCGGGTCGCGCCGACCGACCAATAGGAATCCCGCTCCAGATAGGAGCGCAACTCCTCGCCGTAAACCTCGATCCAGCGCCCGATCGTCCGGCGCAGGAGGGTCTCGCGCCCGATTCGGTCCGGGTCGATGCCCATCAGCCAGCGGTGCGCGTCTCCCAGGGAAGGATCGATGCGCTGCATGAAGCGGAAAAGACGTTCCGGCGTCATGACGTCGTAGCCGCGGACATCCTGCAGCCCCACGACCATGGCGCTGTTGGGGAGGAAGACCCGACCGATGGAGAAGATCCGGGGAGGCGATCCCTCCAGTTCGGAAACCAGAATCGGCTGTGGGTAAAGCCAGGGGGCGTTTCCCCGGGGGTTGAGGGGGTGGGACAGGGGCACGAGGTCGATCAGCAGCAGTACCAGGATGCCGCGGACCATCCATCTGCCGCCCGCCAGAAGCAGTCCGCCGGCCGCCAGGACGAGCAGCGACGAGCGCAGCAGGTTCCACGCGGCGAGGTTGCCCGGGTCGAGCTCGACCAGGAAGGGTCGGTACCAATATAGACCCGCCAGACCCAGGCCGAGGGAAACCCCGGCGGCGGGCAGCAGGCGGACGAGTTTGCCGCTGCGGTTGAGGCCCGCTGCGGCGTTCAAACCCCGCGCCGAAAGGTCGGCCAGGCAAAAGAGAAGCAGCGGGACCAGCCTCGAGCGCCGGATCAGGTCGAAACCGGGCAGGTCGAGAAGGCGTTCCCACGGGGGAAGACCGAGGATGACTCCCAGGGCCAGGAGACCGCTCAGAAGGGTGGCCGGCAGGTAGCGGTCGCTCCAACGCCCCCGCCCGAAGGCGAGCGGCAAGAACAAAAGGGCCAGGACCGATGAGTAAAGGGCCATGTCGTGGTAGCCCGGAAAACCCCAGAATGTCTCCTCCAGGTGGCTGCCGAAGAAGTCTGGAACGATCAGATTCAGGAAACACGCCGGGGAGTAGGGATATCCCGACTTGATGATCCGGGGCCCGTGGGACACCATGCTCTCGGAGAGGTATTCGAGCGACGACAGCCACTGTGCCGCCGTCAGGAGGAGGGCGACGAACCCGGCCGAGCCCAGGGCGAGGACCCGCCGGACGCGGTCGCCGGGAGCGCGGCTCAGTG
>CAYRCA010000581.1:0-3209 GCA_964422565.1 uncultured Acidobacteriota bacterium
TCGAGGCTGTGTGACTCCTCCGTGGGGTTGACCACCGCGACGGTCAGGGCCGAGTGATCCCCGGTCCAAGCTGCGGCGACGTCCAGGGGGCTGCGGGTACCGGAAACCTCCACCGGGATCGAGCCGAAGTGCCGGCGATAGAGCTTCAGCACCAAGCCGGTGGGCTCGAAACCGGCGTCGACCGGCGTGGTCTTGATCGCCCCGATGACGTTGACGGTCTGGGCGTAGTTGGCCATGTAGAACAGGTCGCTCTGGCGGAAGAGTTCGTGCAGACCGGCGGCGATCCCGAGCGCGTCCTGGAGGAAGTACCGAACCCCGAGTTCCCCGTATTCGTTGGGTCCGTACCAGTAGTTCCACTCGTCGAAGGCGATCCGGATGTCCCGCGCGGCGAGCCCGTCGATCTCCCGGCGGTAAGTCCGGTGGGCTTCGGCGATTCTTCGGATCCGCTCCGGAACCTGAGTCACATGCTCGACCACGTCCTCCCGATTCTGCCAGTAGGCGTGCTCGCTGATCAGCTCCATGTGGTCGGCGCAGTCGGCGAGCATGCGCCGACTCCACTCGCCCACCTCTCCCACCGCCACGGCGCGGATCGTGGGATCGACCGCCCGCATCGCCTCCACGACCTCGATGTGTTTTCTCACGTACTCGTCCAGCGGCATGTGCCCCAGTTGCCAGTCCCCGTACATCTCGTTCCCCACCGCCCAGTAGCGGACGCCGAACGGGAGGGGGCGGCCGTTCTCGGCGCGCAGTCTGCCCATGGGCGTGTCGATGGCTCCGTTGGCGTATTCCACCTGTTCGGCCGCCTCGTGGACCTCTCCCAGCCCCGTGTTGACGGCAACGAAGGGCTCGGTTCCGAGTTCGCGGCACAGATCGATGAACTCGTGGAGCCCCACGTCGTTCGATTCGATCCCCTTCCATGCGGGGTTCTTCCGGGGCGGCCTGAGGTCCCGATCCCCGATGCCGTCCCTCCAGTCGTAGCCGCTGACGAAGTTGCCGCCCGGCCACCGGTAGATCGGTGAGTCCAGCGTCTTCACCAAGTCCAGCGTGTCGGCCCGCCAACCATAGACGTTGTCGGCCGGCATCAACGACACGGTGCCGACCCGAAAGCGACCCTGGCCGCGACCCACGATTTCCAGCCGCCCGTTGTCGGTCGAGCTTTCGGCTCTGAAACGGAGGGGATGCTTCACGTAATCCCCCGACAACTCGGCGACGACGATCGTCTGGCGGTCGTTCGCGCCACCTCCCCAGACCAGGCTGATCTCGATCGGAGCCGCCCCGGGATCTCCCGCCAAAACCGCGCGTCCCGTGTATTCCCGGCCCTCGACCAAGCCGAGTCGCTCCTGCATGATGCCGACCGGGGTTTCATCGGTGGGCAGGTTGACCTCCGGCGTGTGATCCCCGACGTAGCTGTTGTCGGTGACCATGGCCAGCCGGGCCGGATCGCCGAGAATCATCCAGGGGGACCGGAGCAGCAGTTCGTAGGGGTGGCCCTCGCCCTGCCAGCTTGTCGGGCCGGGTTTGAACATCTCCCAAGCGGGCGCCTCGCCGGTCACCGGGAAGAAAAACTTCCGGTCTTCCAGCATTTCGGCCCACAGGCCCCCGTAGATGCAGCGGCCCAGGTGCTCGATGAACTGACCGTAGATGAAAGGGGAGATGGCCTCCCCGATCCGTCCGGCGTCCACCCGCAGGGAGTCGCTTCTCGCCGGAACAAGCGGGAGCAGCAAGAGGAAAACGACGGCTGAAGAAACAGCAAGACGGAGCGGCCCCATGTTTCGGTGCATATCCAACCCTCCTTGGGTTCCATTCTCAGCATCGGTTGGGTTCCCGGAAACAGGTCTGGGCCGGATCTTACGCTATTTTCGACGGACTTCCAAGACTTCTTCTTCATCGGTCCCGAGCGGCTTCATCGGGCCGGACGGCCTCGTGGCCTTCGGAGGCTTCCCGGCCGGAGACCCGCCGAATCCTGCCTCGACTCCCCCGCCCGGAATCGAGTCCGTCCTGTCAACCCTGTCCGGAACTCGTTGCCGTCCGGGAGCCGACGAGTCGCCCGTGTTGACCGCGAGTCGAGGAGGCGCGAGAATTCGACGCACTTGGCGACTCAAACCCGGTACGCTTTGAGGGTTTGTGAGAGCGCATGATGGCGACCTTGGGAGGGCCGGAGACAGGCTGGGTGCTCGGGATCGACGTCGGGGGGTCGAAGATCGCCTCCGGCTTGGTCGATCGCGCGGGGAACATCGGGGATCGCCAGGTGGAGGAGACCGACCAGTCGTCGGACGGGAGCGCGGTCGACCAACTGCGGCGCCTGATCGACCGTTATATGGCATCGTCTCCGGTCGCGGTTGCCATCGGCGTGCCCGGGATCGCGGAACGGGAGACAGGCGCCGTCTGGGCGCCCAATATCCGGGGCTGGGACCGGATCCGGCTGGCCGAACAGCTGTCCTCTACGGTCGACGCACCCATGGTCGTCGAGAGTGATCGCAATACGGCGGTTTTGGGCGAACTGCTCTACGGCGCGGCCCGAGACCGGTCGGACGTCGTGTATCTGATCCTGGGGACGGGAATCGGCGCCGGTGTCGTCGCCGCCGGCCGACTGGTCAGGGGCCGTCACGAGATCGCGGGAGCGGTGGGCTGGATTCCGGTGGTTTTTCGAGGAACAACCCATCATTTCGAAGGCGTCGCGGCCGGCCCGGCGATCGGCCGGATCGCCGCCGCACAGGGTCTGCCCGGGGACTTGCCCCGGCTGGCCCGGCTAGCCCGTCAGGCCAATCCGGCGGCCCGCGGCCTGCTCCGGAGAAAGGTAGCTGGGCGTACCTAGAACCACCCCGGCGCGGGTCAGGCTGGTGTCGCCGAACTTGGCGATGCCGAAGTCCATCACCTTCACCGTGCCTCCCGCCGTGAGCATCACGTTCGAGGGCTTCAGGTCGCGGTGGATCACCTTGTTGGCGTGGGCGTACGACATGGCGGCGCAGACCTGGTCGGCGATGTCGTAGATCTGGCCCAGCGGCAGCAGCTCCCCGCTCTGCCGCACCTGCGCCAGAGTCCGCCCCTCCAGGTGCTGCATCGTGAGGTAGAAGAGCCCGGCTTCTTCCCCCACGTCGAACACGGTCACGATGTTGGGATGGTCCAGCAGCCCGGCCGTGTGCGCTTCCTGCTTGAGCCGCTCCACCAGGCCCTCGCGCTCGGCGGCCTCGGCCTCCAGGGGAATGGTC
>CAYRCA010000582.1:0-3204 GCA_964422565.1 uncultured Acidobacteriota bacterium
CTCCGTACCCTGGGCCTGCATGAGCGGGATCAGCTCGCGGGCGACAAAGGGAAAGGTAACGAACATCGTGGCCAGGACGATTCCGGGAACGGCGAAGATAATGCGGATGTCGTGTTCCTGAAGGAAGGGCCCGAACCAACCCCGGGCTCCGAACAACAGCACGAAGATCAACCCGGCGATCACCGGCGAGATGGCGAAGGGCAGGTCGATCATCGTGATCAACAGGTTCTTGCCCTTGAACTCGAACCGGGTGATGGCCCAGGACGCCGCCACGCCGAAGATCGTGTTGAGCGGTACCGAGATCGCGGCGGCGATCAACGTCAGGCGGATCGCCGAGCGCGCGTCGGGATGGGTGAAGGAGGCGAAGTAGGCGGCCACGCCCTCCCCAAAGGCGTACGCGAACACCAGCACCAGCGGCAGGAAGAGGAACAGTCCCAGGAAAGTCAGCGCCGTGCCGATCAGCAAACGCCGGGTCAGCGGCGATTCGGTGGTCGCGGCGGTGGGGCGCGCCGAGGGCGACTTGACGTGTAGCGAAGGCCTGCCGGGCATCGATTCCCCTCTTACGCCTGGTAGCGGCGACTCCACCACTGCAACATGTTAATCACCAGCAACAAGACGAACGCCGTCACGAGCATGACCACGCCGATGCCCGTCGCGCCGACATAGTCGAACTGTTCGAGGCGGATGAGGATCAACAGCGGCGCGATCTCGGTCCTGTACGGCATGTTTCCGGCGATGAAGTAGATCGAGCCGAACTCGCCCACGGCCCGGGCGAACGCGAGAGCGAAGCCGGTGAGGAGTGAGGGCAGGATCGTGGGCAGGATGACGCGTCCCAGAGTCTGCCGGCGCGTCGCTCCCAGGCTTGCCGCGGCCTCCTCGATCTCCCGATCCAGGTCGTCGAGGGCCGGTTGCACCGTGCGGACAACAAAAGGCAGACCGACGAGCGTCAGCGCGATCACGATGCCGGGCCAAGCGTAGGCGACCTGAATGCCCAACGGTTCCAGCCAGCGGCCAACCCACCCGGTGTGAGCGTAAAGCGTCGTCAGCGCGATCCCCGAGACGGCGGTCGGCAGCGCGAAGGGCAAGTCGACACACGCATCGACGAACCGCTTGCCGGGGAAGCTGTATCGCACCAGCACCCAGGCGACGATCATGCCGAAGAAGGCGTTGAGCGTCGCCGCGATCAGCGACGCGCCGAAGCTGAGCCGATACGAGGCAAGGACGCGGGGGTCAACAACGGAGCTGGCCCAGAGTTCGGCGAGGGTCATCCGCGTCCCCGTGAACAGCACCAGGCCGCCCAGCGGAATCAACACCAGGAAGGCCATGTACAGGAGCGTGAAGCCCATGCTCAGGCCGAACCCGGGCAGGACGCTGGGTTGCTTCAGTCGCAGACTTCGCAGGGCGGGGAGGCTCAAGAAACCCTCTCCATCAATTGTCCTCTCCGGTCACCGGGGCCGGTAGATCTGGTCGAAGGTGCCGCCGTCGGCAAAGTGGGTTCGGTTGGCAGAGGCCCATCCGCCGTACACATCTCCGATCGTGAAGAGTTCGAGCTCGGGGAACTGGTCGCGATACTTCGCCTTCGCCGCTTCGGAGACCGCCGGCCGGTAGTAGTGGCGGCCCACGAGGTCCTGGCCGACTTCGGAGTAGAGATACTCGAGATAAGCCTGCGCCACCTCGCGGGTGCCCTTGCGGTCGACGTTGCGGTCGACCAGGGCGACCACCGTCTCGGCAAGGATGCTGACCGGCGGGATCACAATCTCGAGGCCCGCCACATCCGTCTCTCGGCCGCCGAGCAGGATTTCGTTCTCCCAATTGATCAGCACGTCGCCGATCCGCCGCTGCACGAAAGTGTTGGTCGCGCCGCGCGCCGCCCGGTCAAGCACGGGGACGTTCCGGTACACCGCTTGGACGTATTCCTGGGCTTTCCTCTGAGCCGCGGCCACCTCGCCGGCACGGGCGGGATCATCGAGCTTGGCGACAAAGTCCGTCCCGAGTTCCTGCCGCAGCGCAAAACCCCACATGGCCAGATAGTTCCATCTCGCCACGCCGGAGGTTTTTGGATTGGGCGTAATGACCTCCACGTCCGAGCGGGTCAGGTCGTCCCAATTCCGGATGTTCTTGGGGTTGCCTTTACGCACCAGGAAAGCGAGGGTGGAGACGTAGGGTGCGCTGTTGTGCGGCAGCCGGTTCTGCCAGTCGGCCGGCAGGAGTCCGGCGTGCTCGGCGATGGCGTCGACGTCGAAGGCGAGTGCCAGGGTGACGACGTCGGCTTCGAGTCCATCGATGACCGCTCTGGACTGGCTGCCCGAACCGCCATGCGACTGCCGGATGATGACTGCCTGGTCGGTCTTCTCCCTCCAGTGCCGGGAAAACGCCTCGTTGAATTCGCGATAAAACTCTCGGGTGGGGTCGTAGGAGACGTTGAGGATCGTTACCTGGTCCGTGTCGGCCTGCCGGCCGCCGCAGCCAGCGAGGGCGAGCAACGCCAGCATCGCCATCGGGACGCCGAGCCCATGGATGATCCTGTGGATGTCGCGAGTGCCCATCGGTACACCTATCCTTCCGTCTGCCTTTGGATGATCAACAGGGGGCAGGCGGGGGGATGGTGTAACAACTCCCCCACGAGGCCCCCAAAACGGGCTGGATATCCGTCGTTGGGTAGCGGCGCTCCGACCACCAGGAGGTCATGTCCTCCTTGTTCGATCTCGGCGCGAATCTCGTGCAGCACGGGGCCGCGGCGGAGCTTGCTGTAGGCCATTACGCCCCGCTCACCCAGCGTCCGGGCGCACTCCTCGAGAAACCGCGCCACGTAACCTGGCGGCTCACCCCCCGCGCCGTCGCCCGGCAATACGGTCAGAACGGTTGCCCGGGCGCCGAGTTGCCAGGCGAGCCTCTCGGCGAAGCGGATGTCTGACTTTCCCGGCTCTCCGACCGCCACGCATACCAGGAGTCGCGACGGGACCGGCGCTGGCCCCGGCACGAGCAGCAGGTGGGGACGGGCCGAAGCCAGGTCGGCGGTGGTCTCTTCCAGGTGCTCCGGTTCAAGAGCGAGCACCGCAACGTCGAACCCCTCGGCGCCGGTCTCCGTCTCCGCGCCGAGGGCGGAGCTTTCCACGCTGTCGACCGAGCCGCCCGGCGAATCCGTCCCCCCTCCGATAAGCTCGATGTGGGCGCCGAGCCGCGCGGCGATTGCCTCGCCCAGTT
>CAYRCA010000583.1:0-3201 GCA_964422565.1 uncultured Acidobacteriota bacterium
GGGAAGTCCTTGAGCTTGGGGAGGCCATCCTTCCTGGGCAGCACGGTCGACTCGATGCGACTGTGGGACGTCATCCAGGCGAGCCGCGCGCTGGCGGCGGAGACCGGCGCCGAGGTCGTCGTCGCGGGCGATGGCGTCGCGGGGGCACTGGGGCTCTACGCCGGCGTGCTCGAGGAAGGCATCGCCCAGTCGATCCTCATCAACGCGCCGACGTCGCATCGGGACGCTCCCCTGTTTCTCGGTGTCCTCCGCCATACGGATCTGCCCGAGGCGGCCGCGCTGATGGCACCTCGGCGGGTGACCTTCTACGGGCGACTGCCGGAGGAGTTTCGGGTAACGCAGGAGATCTTCGGCCTGCTCGGCGCGTACGATCGCTGCAGGCTGAGCCTGTCCCTCCACGGAGCCTTGAACGACCGCTTCGACCACGACTTCCCCGCGCGGCTCTGAATCTGAACCGTCGGAAGCGAACGACCTCGCGTCGGGGAAAGGCGCTGGGGCCCACCGGGCTCCCTTCCCCGGGGGCGTTTTGCCCGCCGTGGCATGGGGCTGAGGTGTCGAGCAGGGGTTTCGGCGGCACGCCCCAAACCCGGACCGCGGAACCCGGAACGGGTCTTCCCCGGGACGCCGCCCGCGCCGGTTGGATCCCGCCATCACTCCGGTTTCAGTTCGATATCCAAATGCAGGGTGCGGTTGGGCGCCACATCGAGAAGGGTTTCAAAAGGCTGGTAGCCGGGGAATTCGATGCGCAACGCGTGTTCCCCGTCGAGCAACGTGTAGCGATCCCGCTCGGTGGCGAAGTCTCGCGCGCTGCCAATCAGTTTTCCGTCGATGAAGATCATCGCCCGCTCGGGTGTGACGTTGAAAATGATGTCGGACGTGTTGACCCGGACGACTCCGCCCGTCGGCGGAGGACTTACGATCAGGCGATAGATTCCATGCCTCACTCCCCGGTATCCCGGGTAAACACCCGAATAGCCGAAATAGGCGCTGGGTGGGTACACGAGAGGCGAGGGCTCCAGATAATAAGGCCGGTAAAACGGTCGGTAGGATCCGTACCAGGATCGATAATACGATCGGAAAAAGGGGCGATAGTGCCGATGGTGGGGTCGATAGTATGGAAGATGGGAGACGGGGGCCACCTGGTGAACGTGAACGTTGATCTGGGCGGATTCGAGAGCTGTGGGCGGAGACGAGGGCGGGTCGGCGGGAATGCGAATCGTCCGGGGCGTGGCCGATTCGGCGCCGACGAAGCCGACCAAGAGGAAAAGAACCGGAACCCATCTCAGCAGAGCCATTCCATACCCCCGCGCCACGAGCCGACGCCGTCCTCTATTTATGATTACAGATGAGCTGGAAAAGTTCACGAATCCGGCCTCTCCGCAGCCTCTGCGGCGTTTGGGCGCCGCGGATCAGCGAGGCAGGTAGCGTCCGACGGCGAAGCCGATGAAAGTGCCGGCGGCCACGTCGGAAAAGAAATGATTGCCCGAGGTGATCCGGGAACCGGCGATGGCGCCGGCCAGGGGATAGGCGACCCAGGGAACCCACCGATGATCCTCGAAGTGGTCGACGGCGACCACGGCCATGGCAAAGGAGAGCGAGGAATGGCCGGACGGGAAGGAGTTGCCCCCCTCCCAGAAACCGTAGACGTGACCGGTGTGGGGTCTGGCCCGCTGGGTCGCGAGACGCAGGGCCGAAACCACCACATACGTGCTCAACGCGACTCTGGCCGTTCTCTGTCCGTATCGAGCCCAGTCTTCGCTGCCGCTGAGCGTGCCGGCCGCCAGGGTGAGCACCGGATAGGCGGCCAGAAACTGGCCGACCCGACGATACGCCAGGATCTCGTTGAAACACTCGAAGTCGGGGTTCTCCCGAAGCCGGCGGGCCGGTCCACCGTCCAGCGCGAAGGAGGCGGCCGTAACGCCGACCAGGACGAAGGGGAAGCTCTTCTCCCAGTTTTCCCTCCTGACCGGCGCCGTCCAAACGCGCCGCTGGTCCTTCCATACCTGGTCGAGAGCCCGTTGGATCGCCTCCTTTTCCGAGTCGGCGGTCTGGGCGGCGGCCGACGAAGCCGTCTGAAGGAGTAGCAGTACCAGGAGCACAGCGGTTCGGCTCAATTTGTGTCCTCGGCTTGGAGTTCGATGATTTGCCGCGCGTCACGCCGAACCTTCTCGATGAACGCCTCTGGACTGACCGGTCGGGCGTGAGGCGCCGATCCCAGGACCAGCCGCGAGGGAAACTCGAGCGTCTCCGAGAAAAGAGTCAGCACGACGCCGCCGTCTTCCTGATCGACGGCCGCGGCACCCCACTGCTCCTTGATCCAGGGCGCAACCTTGGGATCGAAATAGATCCTGACCGTCTGGTCCCCCCCGGGTCTCAGGAAGTCGGATTTGTACTTAACGATATCGAAGTCCATGGGTGGTTGGAAAGACTGATCGAGCATCTGGATGGAAAGGATGCGCTCGAACTTGAAGGTGCGGAGGTCCTTCCGTCGCTCGCAGAAGCCGGTGAGATACCAGAAGCCGATCCGCTTCATCAAATGATAGGGACGAATCACGCGGCGACCGGTCTTGTTGCGGGTCATCGAGAAATACTCGATTCGGATCTTGCGGTGGCTTTCGATGGCTTGGCGGATTCGGCGGAAGTGGTCGGAAATGAGAAGAGACGGGCGCTCGAGAGCGACACGATCCTGGAGGCGGGCCGATGCGTCGACCGACCCCTCGATGGCTTTCCCGATCTTGCCCTTCAGGGAGCGCACCCCCTGCGGATCCACCTCGGGGTCCAGCAATTCCAGCGACATCAGGAGGGCGACCGCCTCCGGTCGGGTGAAGCGAAGCGGGCGGTTGAGGCTCTGATCGAACTCGATGAAGACCCGGTCCTCCTCGACGTAGATGTCCACATAGTCGTCGGGCTTGAAGGGAGGTTTCCCGATCAGGCTGATGAACTCGAGTTCCTTGATCAGGGCCCGGGGCCGCATGCCCACCTTCTGCGCCAGACCCTCCACGGTGATTCCGGGATTCTGGGAAACGAAACTGAGGATGAACAGGATCCGGTTGATGCGCCCCGCCACGTTCATGCCAAGTCCTGAAGGGAGGCGACGATCCGGTCCCTGAACTCGCGCGGCTCCAGGATGCGAACGTCGGTCTTCTGCGAGAGAATCCAGGAAATGAGTCCGGACGCGTTGGTCACCCGCAGACGGTACTT
>CAYRCA010000584.1:0-3197 GCA_964422565.1 uncultured Acidobacteriota bacterium
CCCGCGCTCGACTCCGCTTCGGTCACCCAAGGACCGCCGAAGGGCCACCCCGTTCCCGTCGCCATGTCCACTCCGAGGCCGAGCCGTTCGGCTTCACGCCCGACGTGTCCGAGCATTTCCATGTACTTCGGAGTCAGAAAGTCGATGTAGCGGTCCTCGTAGCCGCGCGCTCCGTAAATGGGTGTGATCTCGACACCGCCGATGCCCGCCTCGGCGAACCTCTCCAGCTGCCGGGTGAGGTTTTCCCGGTCGACGGCTCCGCCCGGCCACCACCAGCGGGTCCAGGGCTTCGCCGTCATCTCGACTGCGGGCCAACCAAAGTCGCTCGGGTCCTGCCGACGCTCTTGCGCACCTGCGGTGCCGGCGACACATAGACCAAGCGCCAGCGCGACTGCTTTCAAGAGGCGAGATCCCCTCACGGCATCAAGTCCTTTGTCGATCGGGCGCTCCGATCAGGAGCGCGGGTCATCCCGGCACCGGCCATCGAGGACTGACACGGACAAGATCGCGGTTGCATTCTTCCCCTCGCGTGGCCCCGTCAAGCTACCGATAGATTTTCGGGGAGCAGCTAGCTTGGCAGCTGGACGGCAAGGTGGGCTGGCAACTCGGTCCGTGGCGATACCGCCGCCGGCGGCCCGCACCCGGGCGAGTTAGCGGGATCCGGAGATCCCTCCGGGCTCGCCCGCGTCAAATTTCGGGTCGCGACGTCGTTAGGTGGTCGTAACGGTTCGACCCTCCTGGGTTCAGGGGCGGAGGCTGCCCCGCTGCGGCGAGGTCGAGCAGCCTCCTCTAGGCGCCAAAGCCTTAAGGCGACTACTCGCCGCCGGGGCCGACGCGCACTCCTTCGAGTGTCCCGAACGCCGCCGGCGCCGCCGGCGAAAGGTCGGGGCCGAGCAGTTCCAGCGCGATATCCCCCCGCAGTTGCCCCGTCCGATGATCGACCCATACCGTCGCCCGACCGCGGGCAAAGCCGAAAAGACTCCCGTCCGGGGCGGGAAGCTGGTCGTCGGGATCGTTCCAGAGGGCCAGTCTCCAGGTCTCCAACTGGTAACGACCGCCGGGTAGGCGCTCCCAGCTTCCATGCCCGTGACCCAGTCTCAGGAAGGGAAACTCTATGGGGAAAAACGGGTTGAGCTCCGGCGGAATTGGTTCGGCAAGGAGCACCGGCAACAGAGGCAGATCGCTGGAACTGAGGAAGCCGCCGTCGCGGCTGAAATTGGAAAGCAAAACGACGGTTTCGGGCAGGACCGGATTGGGATCCAGCGTTAACGTCAACACCCAGGTTCCTTGGAGCGGTTGTCCCGATTGCCCTCTCACCGGCTCCAGCGGCAATACGGACCAACACAGGACCAGAGTGATCCCAGCGGCCCACGATCTAGAAACGAGATGCGTACCCGGATTCATTTCTTAACCCTCCTTACAGTTCCTGCTCAATCATGAAGTGCGGCGGCAGTGTCTTTCCAGTCACTCACCCGAGTCGGGCTTGAGACCACAGATTGTACCCGAGTACCGGAATACGAACTGAGTTTCACCCGGAGTGGGAGCGGGCGGACCCGGTTCGGGTGGAAAGAAATTGAAGCCGATTCCGTCGAAGTGGATTGTCCCCCAGGCGCCGGCAAAACGTCCCGTGCTTACGTCGCCGCGAATTTCAAGCGTCAAATCATCGTGGACGTTGCGAGTTCCGGGGATGGGCGTAAACACAGCGGACCCCTCGGTGACTAATGTGTCGCCGAGATCGGGCGAAAAGATGTTGATGGTGTCGACCTCGATCGTACCGTCTGCTTGGGGACGAATGTCGAGGACGATGGCGGTCTCCGCCCCGTTCAGGAATCCGGTGGCGTTTCCGAGGACCCTGCCGAAGGGGTCACCGGGAGACGCGAAAGGGTGAAGCAGGGTTTCGGTCAGGCGGCCGGAAACCTGCCTGCAACCGGGCCCGCGGTTGGGGTTGTCCGGGGAGTTGCCTTGCGCCTCCGCCTGGGATGTGGAAAGAATCCCGAGTAGAACGAAACTCAAAATCGAAGCGAAACTGCGAATCTTCATGACTGATGCCTCCTGCTGTTCTCGATCGGTAGTTCCGATGTTTCCCGCCAATGCATCCCGGCCCGTCCCTAGTGGGCCGGAATGCGCTGGATGTTGAAGTGAAGAGTGCCCAGACACTGAGGAAGCGACGGAACCCAGGGGTCGCAACTCTCCGGGAGTGGATCGGCGGGGTTGGGATCCGGGTAGGGCGCGTCCGGCTTCAAGATGACGCGTCCGAACGTGCCGTCGTCCTCCGTATACGGATAGAAATAGGGCTGGATGTACCCCCGCATCTGGTCGGGATTCCGTCGGTCGAAGAAGGTAACGAAGCGAGGCCGGACGGAACCGACGAACTTGCCGTTCTCTCCCTGGAACCAGACGAACGTGGCCTGGTACTTGTCCACCAGGACTCCGTCAAGCCTGGTCTTCCCGGCGAGCTCCCACTTGCCGTGGGCGGTGGTGTGACCGTCGAGGACCGCCCCGAAGTCGTCGGCCAGCACGGTGCCGTCGGCCAGTAACGTGGGGATCATGGTCACCTGCAGCAAGGGGAAGGCATTGGGCGCGCACTCCCCCCCATTACACGCCAGGGCGCAGATCGACTCATCCGGCAGGAAATCCTGAATGGGCAACCCGTCCTCACCGAGGGGAACTCCGCCTATCTCAGGCGGAGGCGGGGTACACGGCCGGGCGATCCCGAACCACGCTCCGATGGGAGTCGGGTTGGCGCGACCCCCGCCGCCCTGCTCGTTGGGCTGAGCGATGACCGGGGACAGAGCCACCAGCGTGACCATCACCCCCGCGATGAGAACCGGCCATGAGAGCAACCTTCGACTCTGCTCCTGATGCATTCCGTCCTCCTTGTGGAAAGCAAACACTTCCTCGTCTCTCATCTCGACACCGCCGGATGTTCCGCCTCGGCGAGCTTGCCCAGCCGCCAAGCCTTCCTCTTCGAGTGTCCCGATCTGGAGCCTTCGCTCATCGCCCCCGGCGGCCATTCCGACCGGCAAAGGGCCGGGACGATTCCAACAGCCCACGGTCGAGATATGAGGGGATGCTCGGCGGGGTCCATCCCTATCTACGGCTCCTTGTCCGTTCATTCCGGCCACCAAAAACATCGCGGCGTCTTCCCTCGCGTGGCCCGTCAAGTTATCGACATGTCTTCGGGGAGTGAGTGATGT
>CAYRCA010000585.1:0-3187 GCA_964422565.1 uncultured Acidobacteriota bacterium
GCCCACCGCGGCACGACCGGCGAATGACCGCGCCGCGCGCCGGACCTAAAGGGACCTGAAGGAACGGACCGGACCTGCCGGCGTGAGCCCTACTGTCCTCCGTGCGAACGGGTTTCGTTCAGGGAGGCGTCGGTCGAGGCTGTCCTGAAGGTCGAGCGGCCACAGCCTCACCATCTCCACTGGCCCGAACTGGACGTGGACCTTCATGTGCATTCGATCATTCACCCGGAGCGCTATCCTTTGGTGGCGGCCGCACCCGAGCCCGAACGTCGGTCCTGATCTTTGGAGCCTCGAGACCTGGGACGACCCCTCCCGCCTCTTTTCGCGTGTTGGACCCGCGACGGCCCACCCTCCCGAGCAAGGCCGCGGCGCCGGCCATATTCCGCCTCACGAAGATCGATGGCCGAGCCCGCCGCTTTGGATGGGGTTCCTGGGTTCAGACAAGGGGTTCAGAGGTACAGGGGTTTCGAGGTTTCGCGGTTCCGATGGTTCGGGATCCGGGGGTTCGGAGGTTCGACGTCGTTTGGAGAACCTAAAGCGAATTCGCTGCGGAGCACGGAGCGGATCGACCGCGAAGCTTGGTTCAAAGTTTCAAGCCTCTGAAGCACTATAATTTCCGTAAATGCCTTCACTCAAAGAGCAAATCCAGAACCTCTGCGGGCGCTACCGGCTGGCGGCCCTGTACGCGTTTGGGAGCCGTGCAAAGGAAGTCGAACGGTGGCTCCAGGGTGCTGCGGTTGATTTTCGGTCGGGATCCGACGTCGACATCGGGGTCCAGCCGACCAGGATCGGAGAGAAACGACTCGGGCTCGATGAGAAGGTCCGTCTGGCCGGCGAGATGGAGGGTCTGCTCGGTGCAAGAAGAGTCGATCTGGTGGTACTGCCGGAAGCACAGCCTTTCCTGGCGGTGGAGATCATCCGGGGTGAGTTGCTCTGCTGCCTCGACCCTTATGAGCAGGCGGAGATGGAGCTCTATGTTTTGCGCAGGGCCGCGGATCTGGCTCCTTTCGAACGCCGCCGGCGGGAGATGATCTTGAAAGAGGGGGCTCGGTGACGCCCGGACCGATTCAGCAGCGTGTGGTTGCGGAACGTGTCGCCTGGGTGCGCGAGATGCTGGCCGGAATCCGGTCGCTGCCGTTGGGTTCTTGGGAGGAGTTCTCCGCGGATGCTCGCAATGTGGCCTCTGCCGAGAGCTATTTGCGGCGCTCGTTGGAGGCGCTGCTCGATTTGGGGAGACACATCGCAGCGAGGGGCTTCGCCCGGCCGGTGGAGGAGTACCGGCAGATTGCCGTGGCGCTGCGGGAGGTGGGTGTGCTGGGGGAGGGCGATGCCGACCGGTTGGGCCGGCTCGCCGGGTACCGAAACCGTATGGTCCATTTCTACGACGAGATTTCGCGCGAAGAGCTGTATGAGATCTGTACGGTGAAGTTGGCCGATGTGGAGAAGTCGCTGGAATCGATGCTGGCCTGGCTTAACCAAAACCCCGAACGCATGGATTAGAGAGATGCTGGAGCGCCTGCGTCGACTCCCGACCGAGGACGTGGCCGCCTTTCAGGCCGACGAACGGACTCCGCGGCGGGGCTTGTCTGTGACGGACGTTGGAAGAGTATTCGGGAGGCCATCGAACTGTACATTGAGAGTTTGCGGGCCCACGACGAACCCATGCCGACCCCGCCATCGATCTTCGTGGATGGGGGGTTCCGCGGTTTCGAGGTTTCGCGGTTCCGAGGTTCCGGAGCCGGGGGTTCGGAGGTTCGACGTCGTTTTTGAGATTTCGGGCCGCCACGCGCTCCGAGAGGTCGGGGTCCGGCATCCGGCGTCCCAAACCCCGGAACTTCTGAACCTCTGAAGGTCGCCAAGTCCGCTCTTTCGTCAAAGGGCCTGGATGCGCGGAAATACTGCGGGAAGCTCAAGCTGACCCCTGAACCCCGGAACCCGAAACCCGGAACTCGGAACTCGGAACTGCCATGCCGATCCTCATCCTCCTCGCCTGCGCCCTGATCTTGGTCTTCGGTTTCGGCGACCTGCGTCGTTCGACGGCGGTGAACGCTTGGTCGGTGGAGCACTAACCACTGTTTTTCCGGTGACGTATAATAGAATATGCAGTTGTACGGCAGGAGGCTGGCTCCATGAACACGAAGCTCACCTTGCGGCTCGACGAGGAACTCATCGCCCGCGCCAAGCGCCACTCGGCCAAGTCGGGCAAGTCCGTCTCCAAGCTTGTCTCGGACTACTTCGCGCTGATTGACGCGCGGGACGCGGACGTCGAGGTAACCCCTCGCGTGCGCTCGCTTCGCGGCGTGCTTGCCGGCTCCGGCGTGTCGGAGCGCGACTACCGGCGCCACCTCGAGGAGAAGCACCGGTGAAGGTGCTTTTCGACACGAACGTTATCCTGGATCACATGTTGGAGCGCGAGCCGCACGTGGATGCGGCCGAGAAGCTCCTGAGCCTCGTCGATGCGGGCGCCATCGAGGGCGTGATCTGCGCCACCACGGCCACCACGATCCACTACCTGGCCTCCAAGGCGGTCGGCGCCAAGGCTGCCGCCGAACACCTGCGAACGCTGCTGGCGATCTTCGATGTGGCCTGCGTGGATCGGGACGTGCTGCTCGGCGCTCTTGGCGCGGGCTTTGCCGACTACGAGGACGCCGTGCTTCACGGGGCGGCCCTTGAGGCCGGCGCGGCCGCAATCGTCACGCGCAACGGTAAGGACTTCGCGCGCTCGAATCTTCCCGTGTTCGACCCGCCCGAGCTGCTCGCCGCCTTGCGGGCCGCGTCGGAGTAGTCCGCGGCGTTCCCAACCCGCTGGTGAAGCGCGAATACGTTGAACCCCGGGGAATCCGCGGCCGGTGCCCCCCGGAGAGGCCCGGTAGCTGAATGTCCGTCACCCATCATAGAAAGCTTCCGATTTCGGGAGGGAGGCGTGTAAGGGGGCGAAGCCTGTTCGGCCGCGGCGGCCGCACCCTCCCGAGCAAGGCCGCGAGCTCGAGAGAAGAAGCGCCAGTTCGCAGTGGTGGATCTGGCGGCCTGAACGCATGGCAAATCGTCCGCGAAGTCGGCACCGGCTCGACGTTCCGAACCTGGAAACACCGGACGCGCCAGACCCCTTGATGAAGTACCGACTCTTGATCGACCGGGATAAAGACGGAGTGTACGTTGTCGAAGTTCCGGCGCTGCGTGGGTGCGT
>CAYRCA010000586.1:0-3184 GCA_964422565.1 uncultured Acidobacteriota bacterium
ATCTACGCCCTCTCCTTCGGCATCTTTCATACGTCCTGGACCTTTTACGGCAACGTCGGGCGGGTCGCCACCGTCGGCATCGACTTTATCGCCATCTACCTCGGCACCACCCTGATCATCTTCAGCTGGTGGTATCTGCTGCGCAAGATGGTCCGCATCAGCAAGGAGCAGAACATCGTCAGCATCGCCGATTTCATCGCCAGCCGCTACGGCAAATCGCTGCCGCTGGGGGCGCTGGTCACCCTCTTCGCCATTTTCTGCACCCTCCCCTACGTCGCCCTGCAGCTCAAGGGGGTGGCCGACACCTTCGAATCGCTCTCCGCCTCCCGGCCGGCGCTTCCAACCTTCTTCGACACAACCTTCGTTGTGGCGCTGGTCTTCGCCCTCTTCGGCATCCTCTTTGGCGCCCGTTTTCTCGATCCCTCGGCACGACATGAAGGTCTGGTGGCCGCCATCGCCCTGGAGTCGATGGTCAAGCTGGTCGCCATGGTGGCCGTCGGCCTCTTCGTCACTTACGGCCTCTTCGACGGCTTCGGCGACATCTTCACCCGTTTTCTGACCCGTTTTCCCGAACGCGGCGACCTCCTGCTACTGGGCACCGAGCGGGTCCCCTACAGCAGCTGGCTGACGCTCGGAGTGATCTCCATGATGGCCTTCATGTTTCTGCCCCACATGTTTCACATCATGGTGGTCGAGAATGCCGACGAGGAACACATCCGCAGCGCCATGTGGCGCTACCCCCTCTATATGTTCCTGATCGAGCTCTTCATCATCCCTATCGCCCTGGGAGGTCTGCTCCTGAGCGGCGGCGAAACCGCCGGGGCCGAATATTTCACCATTTCCCTGCCGCTGGCGGAGGGGCACCCCTGGCTGGCCCTGTTCGCCTATCTCGGAGGGTTTTCCGGCTCGGCCGGGATGGCTATGGTCGCCGCGGTGGCCCTGGCCACCCTCGTCCTCAACCATCTGGTCATGCCGGTCGTCCTGCGGTTCGACATCAAGGCCCGGGACATTTCGGGCCTGCTGCTGGCGGTCAAGCGCCTGGCCATCCTCGCCGTGGTCTTTCTTTCCTATCTGTTCTACAAGCTCATCGGCCAGAGCTACGCCCTGGTCACCATCGGCGTGATCTCATTTGCCGGCGCCACCCAGTTTGCCCCCGCCATGCTGGGGGGGCTGTTCTGGAAGCGGGCCAACCGCCGCGGCGCCCTCTGGGGGCTGCTCTTCGGCTTCACGGTCTGGGCGTACACCCTGATTCTTCCCACGCTGGTCCGCTCGGGGTGGATGCCGGCTTCGCTCCTCCAGGAAGGCCCGCTCGGCCTCGCCTGGCTACGCCCCGAGGCTCTCTTCGGCCTGGAAGGATTGCCGATGCTCCCGCATGCCCTCTTCTGGACCCTCTTCTTCAATGTCGGGGCCTTTCTCTCCCTCTCCCTGCGCACCGAGCCGCAACCGGCAGAGAGCGAGCAGGCGGTGAAATTCGTGGAGGTCTTTGCTCCGCCCCGGCAGAAGGAGCCTCCGGAAAGGATCAGCCGGGCTCCAACGATCGTCGAATTCGTCGACCTGATGGCCAAGTTTGTCGGTGAGAAGAAGGCGCACAGCGCCATTACCGAGTATCTTGGCGACCGGGATATCGACGAAAAGGGGCGCCTCTCCGAGTACGAACTGACCGACCTGCGCCGCTTCACCGAAAAGACGCTGGCTGGCTCGGTCGGAGCAGCCCCCGCCCGCATCATCCTCGACAATTATCTGGAGAGCCGGGGCAGCCGAATGGAGGAGGTCTTCGACATCTTCGGCTCGGTCAGCATCAGCCGGAAAACGGGGCGCGAGCAGCTCGGCGTGCTGCACGAGGCTACCCGCCTGGTGGCCAGCGGTGCCGACGTCCAGAGCATCCTCGACAACATCCTGGGGCTGCTGCAGCAGCAGTTCAGGTTCGAGCTCTGCGCCGTCCGCCTGCTCGACCAGGAGAAGCGGACCTTCATCGTCGCCAGCCAGAAGGGTATGAGTTCCGACCATCTGGACAATGCGGAGCGGCCGGTGGGCATGGAAACCACCATCGGCCGGGCCTTTCTCACCAATACGGTCACCGTGGTCAACGACACCGATTTTCTCGACCTCCCTGCCACCGCTATGATCGCACATCGGGAGGGGATCAAGTCCTTCGCACACGCTCCCATCACCATCGAAGGGGAGCCGGTGGGGGTCCTTTCGGTCTTTTCGCAATCGGCCAAGGGGATATTCACCGAAGAGTTCGTCGATTTGTTCACGAATCTGGCCGGGCAGATCGGCGTCGCCCTGCGCAACGCCCGCCAGACCGAGCGCCTGATCGCCGCCCGGGAGCGGGAGCGGGAGATGGAGATCGCCAGGACCATCCAGCTCGGCCTTTTGCCGGCCGGGATTCCTGAGATTCCGGGGATATCCCTGGCAGGCACGTGTGTACCCGCCAGGGATGTGGGGGGCGACTATTACGATTTTCTGTCCCGCGACGGGGGGATTCTCGACCTGGTGATCGCCGACGTCGCCGGGCACGGGGTCGGGGCGGCTTTCATCATGACCGAAACCCGCGCCGTCATCCGGTCCCGGGCGCAGCAACTTACCGGCGCCGGAGAGACTCTCCGCGAGCTCAACGAGCTTCTCTTCGCGGACCTGGACCTCGCCGAGTTGTTCATCACCATGACCTACCTCCGGTATGAGTCGTCCTCCGGCAGGCTCACCTTCGCCAATGCCGGCCACCCGCCCCCCATACTCTGGCGGACAGAAGCGCAGAACTGCGAGCGTCTCGATGCCGAGGGGCTCATTCTGGGTGTGAGGCTCGCGGTGGCTTACGAAGAATGGCGGGTGCAACTGCAGCCGGGGGATGTACTGCTGCTGTTTACCGACGGCGTCACCGAGGCCGAAAACCGGGAAGGGATTCCGTTTGGCGAAGAAAGGCTCTGCACCATTTTGCAGAAATTCCACACTTTGCCGCCTGATCAGCTGATCGAGCAGATACTACAGCAGGTGCGACTGTTCACCGGCAACAGAACCTTCAGCGACGATGTCTCCCTGGTGGCGATGCGGGTGGAGGAATGAACAACGGCCCGGGAAATCTTCCCGGGCCGTTGTTTTTTTCGCCGACAGCTGACCTCAGTCCGGAATCGCCCGGCCCAAGAGCTCCATAATGTGCAGGACTTCCTGTTTCAGCCCGGCCTGC
>CAYRCA010000587.1:0-3182 GCA_964422565.1 uncultured Acidobacteriota bacterium
ACACGACGATGGAGGCTTGAATCCTCGGCCAGGTAAACCTCCCCCATGCCGCCAACGCCCAGGAGCGAGAGAAGACGGAAACGACCGCCAATCGTTCGTTCCGGAAACGACCGGGCTTCGGCTGCCAGATCCTGAGCCAGAACGTCGAGGGCGGAGGTTTCGATGAAGCCGGAAGAGGCCCGGGAGTCGGCCCGGACCAAGGCCTCGACCTCGCTCCGAAGGGCGGGGTCTCCGGCACAGGCTTTCTCCAGATAGATTGTCCGTTCCAAGGGGTCCAACTCGACGGCCTTGGCGTAGATCGCGGAAACCTGTCGGTAGCGCTGCGGCGAAATCATCGGGCTGGAGCCGTTGGGCGTCCTCTCTCTGGGTCGCTCCATTCTACTGCGGGAGGGGCATCCGTGCGAACTCAGGGTGGAGCCAGTTCCCGGTAAAGCCAGGCTCGCGCGATCCGCCAGTCTCTCCGGACCGTGCCGGGGGAGACCCGCAGCGCCGCGGCCGTTTCTTCGATGGTCAAACCCCCGAAGAAGCGAAGCTCCACGACCTTGCTCTGCCTCTCGTCCAGCGCCGCCAAAGTCTCGAGCGCTTCATGGAGAGACACCAAGTCGGGCGCAAACTCCCCGGACGGATCGGCGACCCCCTCGAGGGACACTCGGCGGAGGTCGCCACCACGCTTCCTTGCCCCTCGATTGCGGGCGAAATCGACCAGGATCTGCCGCATCACGTTCGCGGCCACGCCGAGAAAGTGTGCCCTGTCCTTCCAGTCGACTTCACGCACGTCGACCAATCTCAGGTAGGCTTCGTTCATCAGGGCGGAAGTCTGAAGGACAACTCGGTCCGACTCCCGTTTCATGTAGGCTCGAGCCAAGCGGTGGAGTTCCTGGTACACCAGCGGAGTCAGTCGATCGAGCGCGGCTTCGTCTCCGCCGCTCCACTCCTTAAGCAGTCGCGTGATCTCGAAAGGCGACGATTCCGACATGAGGCTCCTACGACGGGTTGCCGTCCGGCGCCCCATGCTATCAAAGCCGACAAAGAGGTAACAGTCTAGGGGTTGGGGGTTTGCGGCGGATCAGTGGCGCAGACGGATCCGGCGCAGGGCGGCGGTCGTCTGCCAGGCGGCGAGCCCGAAGGGCCGCGACAGCCGGACCTCGGGCCGGGTGCTGAAGGCCCTCCCGGCCCGCTCCACATCGACGATCCGCCTCTCGTCCAGCCAAGCCTCGATCCGCTCCGGAGTCACCCTCAGCCGAACCTCGTACCATCGACCGTGCTCCAGGCGCACACTCCGGCCGGTCTCATTCTCGGAGGCGTCCAGACCGTCGATGCTGGAAAGCCCGACCACCGATCCACCCCAGCCGCCGACGATGAGCGAACAGAACTCCTCCCCCACCGGAAAGGTCATCCCGCAGAAGAAGTCGTTTCCCACCACCTGCATCGCTTCCAGGGCGACCTCATAGTCGTCGGAGGGGAAATCCCCCTCCCAGGTGATGCCGGTCAGAAACTGCCCCATCCCGAGCAAGATGGCCCCGTCCCGCACCTCGACCCGGCCCTCGCCCCCGAAATTGGTGACGGTCCAGCCGTCGAGGGACTGTCCGTCGAAAAGCGCGGTCCATCCCTCCTCGACCTCGAAGACCTCGATCGGGGAGGGGGGGATCCCGTTGGCCTGACAGCCGATCGCAGCCGAGAGGGCGACGACGGACGGCAACCACAATCCGAGTCTCATTCGGCTCCCGCCTAACTTCCTTCCTTCCAACCCTTCCTTCCAACCGCCGCCCGCCGACTCGGGCTACCCTCCACCGCCGGGGCGGATCACCACCTTCAGGCCCTCCCGCCGGGCGGCCGTCTCGAAGGCCTCGCCCGCCCGCTCCAGGGGGAAATGGTGGGTCACAATGGACCGCACATCCACCAAACCCCGCTCCACAAGCTGTATGGCCCGCGGATAAGTGTGCTTCATGCGCCGCACCAGCGCCGCAGTCACGCCCTTTCGCCGGGCCGCCGAGGCGGGAAACCAGGTCCGGTCCTCCTCCGGAATCCCCGCCAATAGGACTTTCCCGCCCGGGCGGACCGCCTCGAACGCCGCCGCGACCGCCGCGTTCTCCCCGGCGGCCTCGAACACGGCGTCCAAGTCCTCCCCTCCCGCCCGGGGTAATCTCCCGGCCGTCTCCTCGCCGGCGGGCACAAGAGAAACGTGGGTGGCCCCCAGAACCCGGGCCGCGTCGAGGCGATGGGACAACGGGTCCAGAGCGACAATCCGGACCGCTCCGGCCAGTCGCGCGACCTGCAGAATCAGCAGGCCGATGGGCCCGCAACCGAAGACGCCCACGCTCATGCCGGGCCGCAATCCCGCCAGATCGACGGCGTGGAGGGCCACGCCCAGGGGCTCCAGCATGGCGCCGTCGTCGTCGGTGAGGCTGTCCGGGAGCGGAAACAGCAGACGGCTCGGCCACGCCATGACGTCCCGCAGGGCTCCGTCCCGCGTGTCGTGACCGGCGAACTGGATATGGGGGCACAGATTCGGGTCCCCTCTGAGGCAGAACTCGCAGGATTCGCAATTGACGGAGGGTTCGACCGCAACCCTGCGGCCGGCCAGGGGTCCGTCCCGAACCAGACCGGCGAACTCGTGTCCCAGGACCAGCGGCCGTTGCAGCCGGTCGTCTCCAATCCTCGCGTTGCGGAACCAGTGCAGATCCGATCCGCAGACGCCCACCGCCGTTACCGAAAGAATCGACTCCCCCTCCCCGGCGACGGGCATGCCCTCCTCATGAAGCTCGAGCTTGCCGGGACCGTGGAGCCGCAGAGCCCGGATGCCGTTCTCCACCATCGTCGCCCATGGTACGGCAAGCGGGGGCGCTGCCGCCACCCCGTCCACCCGTTCCGGGGTTCCCCGGAACCCGCCAAGCCCCTCGTGCTACAATTCGCCCCCGTGGATACCGCCCTGAGACAGTTCCGAGAGGAGGTTCTTGAGGCCAACCTAGAACTGGTGCGTCAGGGACTCGTGGTCTCCACCTTCGGCAACGTCAGCGGCTTTCTTCGGGAGCGGGGACTGGTGGCCATCAAACCCAGCGGAGTCTCCTACGGACGGCTCCGAGCCGAAGACCTCGTCCTCCTCGACCTCGCCCGGCGCGTGGCCGAGGGGCAACTGCGTCCCTCCTCGGACCTGCCCACCCACCTCGAGCTCTACCGCGGAT
>CAYRCA010000588.1:0-3180 GCA_964422565.1 uncultured Acidobacteriota bacterium
GCCATCGGGGAGGTAAACTCTCTCCAGAGCTCCAGAGGAATCTGGCGGAGCGGATCGTGCGGGTTATCACCCGGGTCTGAACGGCGGCCGGGGCCTCTCCGAGCTCGCTTCGTCCTTTGCGGCGAAATTGGGGCGGAGTGGTGTCCAGCAGTCGACCCACCCCTCCGCGAGCCCCTCGGGGTCCCGCGGCGCGGGCCGATGGAAACGGAAGAGTCTTATGAAACTCGTCATGGCGATCGTGCGCCCCAGCAAGGTGGAGGAGATCAAGGACGCCCTGGCCAAGCTCAGCATCTCCGGCATGACCATCACGGAGGTGCGCGGACACGGCCGGCAGAAGGGACATGCCGCCATCTATCGCGGCAAGGAGTACAGTGTGAGCCTGCTGCCGAAGATGAAGGTGGAGATTGTTTTGCCCGACGACATGGTGGACGAGGTAATCCGCACCATCATCGAAACGACGCGCACCGGTGAGATCGGGGACGGCCGGGTCTTTGTTCTCCCCGTCGAGCAGGGCTACAACATCCGCACCGGCGAGCGGGACGTGCTTTGAGACGTTCCGGCTGAGGACTCACGCGGGTGCTCCGAGGATGCGCTCGAAGATGCGCCGGACTTCTTCGGTGTGGTCCCGGTATCGGGTCACCAGCGTCTCCCCCGAATCGAGCCCGAGGCGACGGGCCAGCAACCGGTTCTTCGAGGCGAGGCGCGGGAGTCGGTTGGGCTCGGGATTTCCCTCCAGGTCGCGGGCCAGTTCCAGGGTGTAGAGAAACTCGGAGGCTTCGCGTAGACAGTGGCCGTCCGCTTCCTCCAGTATCCCCGATTCCGTCAATTTATCAATGGATTGAAGCAGGTTAGATGATTGAATCTGATGCTGAACCTGAAGATATTGAACGATGAATTGGATGTCGAGCAGGGCGCCGCGGCCGACCTTGAGATCCCAAGCGCCGGTCTTGGATTCTTGCCCGATCTCCCGCTCCTTGCGGCCGCGGATATGGAGTAACCGGGCCCGATCCCGATCGTCGAAGCGCCGGGCGAAAACGAGGGCCGACAGGTCGGGGACCCAGCCCTGGGAGATCACCGCCCGAGCCTTGACATAGGCCAGCCTTTCCCACGCCTCCAGGCGGGAGTCAAAGTATCCGCGCAGCTGGGATAGGGACACCGCCTCGGCGGCGTGCCGTCCCTCGGGCCGCAGCCGGAAGTCGACTTCGTAGGCCCGTCCTCCCGTCGTGTACTCCTGGAGCTCGGCCTTGAAGTCCCGGAGGAGGTCGAAGAAGTCGGCCGCGGGTCGGGCGGACTGGTCGTCGTCGTAGACGAAGACCAGGTCCAGGTCGGATCGGAACGCCAGTTCCCGTCCGCCCAGTTTGCCCAGGGCCACCAGGGCGCAGGGTTCCCCTCCCAGAGCGGGGTGGGCGTCCAGGGCCGCCCGCCAAGCGAACGCGAGGCAAGCCTCGGCCAGTCGGGTCAGGCGGGGCCGGGTGGCGGAGGCGCCGGGGTCGTCGATCTCGCCGACGGCGATCTTGAACTCCTCGCGCCGCTTGAAGGACCGCAGGGCGTCGCGGCGACCGGACGTCCGGGCGTCGGAGGCCGCCGTCACGAAGCGGTCGAGGGCGTCCCCGTAGTCTCCTTCCTCGGGCGGCCGAACCACGGAGTCGAGGAGTTCGGGACTCCGAATGAGCGTCTCGGCCAGGGATTCGCCAGCCGACAAAAGGGTGAGCAGCCGAGCGGCGAAGTCGGGGTTCTCGATCATTTCCACGTAGAGGGAGCCCCTCGATCCGAGGGATTCGCAGAAGCGGTCGAGCCGGCTGAAGAGTTCCCGGGGATGGGGACTCCAACGCGATCGTTCGACCAGGATGGGAATCAGATTGGCCAGCAGGTTGCGCATGCGGGAGGGGGATTGGGGGGAAGCCGGCGCCCGGACGAGCATCTGGATTCCCTCCAGCACCGCCTCCGCCCGCTCCACGCCTCTGGATCGGAGACGGTCCAGGGCCCGCTCCGGATCGAGCGTCGGGTTGAGGGCCAGTTCGCCGAGGTCGCGGTCCTCGCCCGACTCTTGAAGGAGGGACTCGAAGACGCGGCGGACCCGCTCGGTATGCCGGGCCAGGTCCCGGCGGAATCGGGACGCAGGCGCCGTCCGATCCTCCACCGATTCGGCGCCGTACCCCATGCGTCGGGCGCAACGCAAGAACTCCTCATCGTCTTCCGGCAGGGAATGGGTCTGAAGATCGTGCACCAGCTGTAGCTTGTGCTCCAGGTCTCTCAGGAAAACGTAGGCCTGAGAGAGGCTCTCGTAGTCGTTTTGGCCTATGAAGCCCAAGTCGACCAGCCTTCGCAAAGCCTCCCCCGTGTTCGGGGTCCGGAGCTCCGGGTGTCCGCCGCCGTAAAGGATCTGGAAGGACTGGGCAAAGAACTCAATTTCCCGGATGCCACCCAGGCCCAGCTTGATGTGGGTGGCGCTCTCCCGACGTCGCCGCAGAGTTTCGTCGGTGCGCTTCTTGATCCAGCGGATCTCCTCGACGGCGGCGAAGTCCAGGTACTTCTTGAAGACGAAGTCCTGCACCGAGTCCAGGAAGCGTCGACCCAGATCGGGATCGCCCGCGACCGGGCGACACTTGATCAGCGCCAACCGGTCGGTCGTGTCGGCCCAGGTCAGGTAGTACTGACGGTAGGCCTTCTCCGAGTAGACGATCTCCCCGGTTCGCCCCATGGGACGCAACCGCAGGTCCACGCGGTAGAGGCGTCCCTCGGAGGTGAAGTCGACCAGGGCTCGGTTGTAGTCGCGGGCGAACCGGACCATGCGATCGGGATCGGCGCCGTCGGCGTAAAGGAAGAGCAGGTCCACGTCGGAGCTGAAGTTCAGCTCCCGTCCCCCCAGCTTTCCCAGGGCGATGACCGCGAAGCCGAAGGGCGGTTCCAGACGGCCCCGGGCGAGGACCTCGAAGCTCTCCTGCAGGAGCGCGTCGGCCAGATCCGAAACCTGGGTCACCGTGTCCTCCAAGGTGGTCAGGCCGAGGATATCCTGGGCGCCGATCCGCAGCGCCTCGCGCCGCCGGAGTCGCCGGAGCGCGTCCAGGGCGGCCGCCGCCTCGGAAAAGGGACGCGTCGCCTCCGCCGCCTGGGATCGAAAGTAGTCGAAGTCGCGCACCCGCTGAAGGCGGTTTCGTTCCAGCAGCCAGTAGAAATACT
>CAYRCA010000589.1:0-3173 GCA_964422565.1 uncultured Acidobacteriota bacterium
TACTGCTTCGACCAACTCCTGAGGCGCCTGGACCGGGACGGCTGTCGACTGAGAAAGGTTCGTCTGTACGAAGGCGCCGACCTTTGGGTGGAACACGAAAGACGGGGGTAGAGTGTTGACCGGTAGAACCCTTCTCACGCGTCGATACTCCCTTTCGGCCCTCCACACCCTCTCCGGAGAGGGCTTCTCCGAGGAGGAAAACCGTCGAGTCTTCGGCGACTGCGGGCGGTTGCACGGCCACGATTATGGGATCGAAGTCACCGTCGCCGGTCCCGTGGACCCCCGATCCGGCCTGCTGATCGACCGGGACCGGCTGGACGATTTGGTTCTGGCTCGACTCATCCAACCCCTCCGGGGCGCCAATCTGAGCGACCATTTCGAGCACACGACGGGCGAGGCCCTGGCGGTCGAGTTCCACCGGCTCCTGTCCCCTCATCTGCCGCCGCCGGTCCGACTCTGGTCGATCCGGGTACACGAAACCGCGAAGAACTCCTTCCGGGTCGGTTGCGAATGTTCCGACTGAGGGGACCCACAAAGGCAAAGCCGGCAGCGACTTAAGCCACTGTGGGAACCGCCCAGTCCGCCCTGTCCCGTTCGAAGAAGAAGCTTCGCCGTCCGAAAGCTGGCTTCAAATCGTCGAGCCAGCGGGCTTCCGGGTCGAAGCGGGCGAAAAAGGGTTTGCCCACCCAGGAGGGTTCTCTCGCCTGTAGGAATTGGAGGACGAATACCTTATCGACCCCGAACTGTGCCGTCCCCAGAACCTGGATCTTGCCGGGGAAGGCCGACATGGAGGGTCCCCGGACGGTTCGCGCCAACCCCGACACCCGTTGGATCGCCGCATGATAGATCTTCTGGGCCCGATGCAGGGAAACCGAGAAGTACTCCTGCGCCCCCGTGTTTCGTTCGACGAACATGTAGTAGGGACTCATTCCCAGCCGAACGGCCTGCCGCCACATTTCGCTCCATACCTCGGGGGCATCGTTGACATGGCGAATCAGGGGCGCCTGGACACGGATCTCGGCCCCCGTGGAGCGGATACGTCGGATCGCCTTCCGCACCGGATCGGGCTGGAGCTCCTTGTCGTGGCAGAAATGGGCCATCAAGGCCAGACTTCGGCCCGAATCGACGACTCGTTCGAACAACCGGAGCAGATCGTCGGCGTCCGGATCCGTGAGAAACCGAAACGGCCAGTAGGACAACGCCTTCGTCCCGATCCGGATGTTCTGGAGGCGGGCGAGACCGGCATCCAGGATCGGGGCCAGATACCGCTCTAAGACGCCGGTCTTCATCACCAGAGGATCGCCGCCCGTGATGAGTAGATCGGTCACCTCCGGACAACGCTTCAGGTACTGAATCAGGGGACTCGACCTGCGACCTTGAAACCTGAGCCCGGGGAGGTTCATAAACTGGGGCCATCGAAAGCAATAGCTGCAATAGGCGTGGCAGGTCTGCCCCTGGGCCGGAAAAAACAGAACGGTCTCCTTGTACTTGTGCTGAATCCCTTGCAGGGGCCGGTCATGGAGGACCGGCACGTTGTGGGACAGTTGCCCCGCGGGGTGCGGGTTCAGACGATCGTGGACCTCGAGAACCGCCTGGGCGAGAAGATCGCCGGACGCGCCCTTGTCGAGCAGTTCCCTGATCGCCCGGTACTCTCCATCCGCCAGCATTTCCCGTTGGGGAAAGGTAAGCTGGTACATCGGGTCCTCGGGAATCCGCTCCCAGTCGATGAGCTGACGGGTTACGAACGTGTTGGCGCGAAACGGCAGCACGCACCCGACCACACGAACAACCTCTCGCAACTCGGGCGGAAGCCACGTCCACTCCGGAAAACGATGAATGTTGCCGCGGGTGATCGCCTGGTAACGTCGCGCGGTCGCAGAGGTGCGTACAGAGATGTTCTTCTTCAAGGTGCCTCCTGGGTCGGTCCACCCGAGGGCGCGTTCGCGACGGACGCCGAAGGGTGAAACTTTCACCGGGACCGCGTCGTCTTGTTGTCGTTAACGGAGCGGATTCCTCCCGAACGGTGGTTCGGGTTTACGATAGAATGCCCGAGGATGGGTTCCATCTCACCCCTTTTTTTTCGCATCCTTGGTCGTTCATCCGCCGCTCGGGCTCCTTTCCGGCGGTGTCACGCCTTCGCTCCCCGATATGAATCAGAGGAACCGGATGCCCTGGGCCAGCGGCATGTCGTCCGACCAGTTGACGGTGTTGGTCTGACGGCGCATATACGCCTTCCAGGAGTCGGAGCCCGATTCCCGGCCGCCTCCGGTCTCCTTCTCGCCGCCTAAGGCGCCGCCGATTTCCGCGCCGCTGGTTCCGATGTTGACGTTGGCGATGCCGCAGTCCGACCCGGCCGTGGAGAGGAAACGCTCCGCCTCCTGCAGATGAGCCGTGAAAATCGAACTCGACAACCCTTGTGGGACGCCGTTGTGGATCGCGACCGCCTCCTCGAGAGATTCGTACTCCAGGATGTAGAGGATGGGGGCAAAGGTCTCCTCGCACACCAGGGGCGTCTGGGAGGGCATCCGAGCAATCGTCGGCTCGACAAAACACGCTCCCAACTCCGACAGCCGCCCGCCCCCAGTGACGATCTCTCCCCCTTGGGCGCGGACCGTCTCGAGGGCCTCCATCATCGACTCCACGGCCTCCTCGTTCACCAGCGGGCCCATCAGTGTGTTTTCCTCGATGGGATCGCCCACTCTCACTTGGCGGTAGGCTGAAACCAGCCGATCCACCAACTCTTCCGCCACGCTTCGATGGACGATCACCCGCCGCGTGGAGGTACACCGTTGCCCGGCGGTCCCGACCGCGCCGAACAGGATCGCCCTCAGGGCCAAATCGAGATTGGCGAGCGGGGTGACGATCACCGCGTTGTTTCCCCCCAGTTCCAGGATGGTACGCCCCAAACGCCGCCCGACGGTGGAGGCCACGTGCCGGCCCACTCGAACCGAACCGGTGAAGCTGATGAGCGGCAAGCGTCGATCGGCCAGCATGCGGTCGCCCACCTCGTGTCGGTTGCCAACCACCAGGTTGAAGATTCCCTCCAGCCCATGGTCCCGACAGACCCGATTGACGGCGTGCTGAACGGCGATGGCCACCAGCGGCGTCGAGTGGGAAGGCTTCCAGATCATGGTGTCCCCGCAGACGGCGGCGATGGCGGCGTTCCAGGACCA
>CAYRCA010000590.1:0-3162 GCA_964422565.1 uncultured Acidobacteriota bacterium
ACGCCGGTTCGGCCCGCGCGAAAAGCGCCTCCCGACCCGCGGCCGCCAGGGGAGTCGCGGCGGCCAGACTCAAGAAGGATCTCCGATTCATGACGTGGTCTCCATACCTTGCGGAGCCAGGGGAAGAGAACGCAGACGGACGCCGGTCACCTCAAACAGGGCACCGGCGACCGCCGGAGCCAAAGCCACGATGGGTGTTTCACTGCCGCCCGCCGAGGGCAGGTCCCGACGGTCCACCAGGACCACCTCGATGTCCGGCGTGTCGCTGAAACGAGGGACGCGATACCGGGAGAAGCGAGCGTTTCGGATCCGCCCCTCCGCGAACTCGACCGCTTCGAAGAGCGCTCCTCCGATCCCCTGGACGATACATCCCTCGACCTGGCTCTTCAGATGTTCCGGGTTGACCACCGCTCCGCACTCGAACGCGGCAACCACCCGACGGACTCTTACCTCGCCCTGGTCGCCGCTCACCTCGACCTCGACACAGTTGGCAAGATAACCGCCCTTTTCGAAGCCGCAGGCGAGGCCGTGGCCGACGCCGTTCCGGCGTTTTCCGGAAGCCCAGCCGAAGGTCTCCGCAGCTGTTTCCAGGACCGCCCTGAGTCGTGGATCGGCGAGATTCCTCAGACGAAACTCCAACGGATCCACTCCCAGCAACCCCGCCAGTTCGTCCATGTGCGATTCCCGGGCGAAGTGGTTGGCCGTGGCGGCCAGCGCCCGGTACGAGCCCTGCCTCAGGGGGGACGAAACGGGGTGGAATTCGATCCGCTGGTTTGCCACCTGGTAGAGCGTCCGAATCGCCGCACCGCCTGAGTTGTAGTTGTGGAACTCCCAGGCGGTAAGTGTCCCATCCCTCCGGACGCCGCTCTTCACCTCGATCACGCCGGCCGGGCGAAAGTAGGCCCATGTGAACTCCTCTTCCCGCGTCCAGACGACCCGGACCGGCCTTCCGGCCGCGCGAGCCAGTCGGGCGGCTTCGACGGCCGCCTCCCCCGTGTGCTTGCCCCCATATCCGGAGCCCGTATCCGGCATGACGACCCGCATCTTCTCCTCCGGAAGTCGAAACGCCGCGGCAAGCTCGCTGCGGACGCCGAAAGGTCGCTGAGTGCCCGTCCAGACCGTCAGTTCGTCGCCGGTCCATTGGGCAAGCGCCGCCCGAGGCTCGAGCGGCGCATGGGCGATGTAGGCGACGGTGTAAGCAGCCTCGAGCGTGCGATCGGCGGACGCAAGGGCGTCCTCGACCGAGCCGGAGGCGTGGATCGGCCGGCCGCCGGCCGACGCGTTGGACTTCAGGTAGTCGAAGATCTCCCGGTTGGAAGGTTGGGGCCGCGCCGGGGATGTCCACTCGACCCGAACGGCGCGCGCGGATTGTTCCGCCCGGGCCTCGCTGTCTGCCGCGACACCCAAGAAGTCCCCGTCGTGCACCACGGTCACCCCGGAGATCTTCCGAGCGGCGTCGGCATCCACCGAAGCGGGAACCGCGCCGAAAGCGGGGGGACGAACGATCTTCCCAAACAGCATTCCAGGAAGACGCAGATCGCAGGTGAACCGATGGGCGCCCGTGACGAAGGACCTTCCGTCCACCTTGGGGACCGACCGACCCACGACACGCCATCTTTCCGGAGGTGTCGTCTCCAGTTCCGCCGAGACCTCCCGGGTCAGCCGCCTCCCCTCGGTCAGCTCGCCGAAGTGCAGGGAGCGCCCGCTCTCTCGGTGTCGTATGCGGCCGTCGTCGACTGCGATCGAATCCCTCGGGACCTTCCACCGCTCGGCGGCCAGATCGATCAGTAACTCCCTGGCCGTTACGGCGGCGTGACGGATCCGGGGGGCCATGAACGGAGTGGTTCGACTACCGAAGGTCCCGCGGTCGTAAGGCGTTCGCGCCGTATCGCCCATCACCAGCGCGATTGATTCCATCGGCGTTCGGAGTTCTTCGGAGACGACCTGGGCCAGGGACGTGCGAATGTTCTGGCCCACCTCCACTTTGCCGGTATAAACGGTGATCCGTCCATCCTCGCCGATATGCAGCCACGCGGCCAAGTCCCGGGGTTCCGATTCCTGGAGGGCCAGTCCCTCCCGCCGGGTGAGGACCACCAGGAGGCCCGCGCCCGAGATCTGTAGAAATGCGCGCCGATCCGGCTTGAAGCGATAGAAGCCCCTCTCGTCGAGTTCGTATCGCTCCAGTTCGACCGGCGGTTCGGGAGGGCGTTTCATGTCGTGCCCTCCGTCGACGCGCCCGCGGCCGCCCTGACGGCCCGCACGATCCGGGAGTAAACGCCGCATCGGCAAATGTTGCGGTCCAGGGCCCTTGCGATCTCCTCCTCCGTGGGACTGGGAATACCTTCGAGCAGGGCCAGCGCCGAGAGGATCATTCCAGGGGTGCAGTAGCCGCACTGGAGGGCGTCATGGTCCAGGAAGGCCTGCTGAACCGGATGCAGTCGTCCGTCGATCGCCAGGCCCTCGATGGTGGTGATCTCGCGCCCGGCGACCCGCTCCACCGGAGTGATGCAGGAGAGTCGAGGACGTCGGTCGACAAGGACGGTGCAGGCGCCACACTGACCTTCGCCGCAGCCATACTTGGTCCCGGTGAGCCCAAGCTCGTCGCGGAGCACGCCGAGCAGACTCCGATCCGGATCCACATCGAGCGGAACCGCGCGACCGTTGATGTGAAGCTCCTTGATTCTCGTCATCGCTAGATCGGCATCTTCCGATATCGTCGGTGGACGGTACCTTCTCAAGATTCCCAGAAGAGGGACGAGTTTTCAACCCGCGGGCCGTCGTTTCGGCGATTCAGGGGACTCCAGTTCGTGATAGCCCGGCACATCACGGCGCTGCGGACTGAGGACCAGTTTGATCTGGGGTGGGAAAGGGGTGAATAGAAGGATCCAATCCTGTGTACCCGGTTGGAAGGACCTGAAGCGGAATCCGCACAACGGCTGGTCTTCAACCGGTCCTCCGCCCGGGGGCTACTCGATGCCCAGCCGCTTCTGGATCCGCTCCAGCGGAATGCCCTTCGTCTCGGGCATGACCCGCAACACCCAGATCAGCTGAAACACCATCATGGCGGCGTAGAAGGCGAAGGTGTGTCCTCCCGACCGGGCCGCGATCATGGGGAAGGTCCAGGAGATCACGGCCGCCATGAACCAGTGGGTGAAGCTGCCC
>CAYRCA010000591.1:0-3154 GCA_964422565.1 uncultured Acidobacteriota bacterium
CTTCACCCGCGTTCGACAGGGACAGCGCCACGTCTGGACGCTCGACACGTCAGGGGGAGAACCGGTCCGCCTGCTGCCGGACCCCATGGCCCAGATCTGGCCCCATTGGTCTCCGGACGGTCGGAAGATCGCTTTCCATTCCGACGAGAGCCTGGGACGGAATATCTGGATGGCGCCCGTTGGAGGCGGCCCGGCCCGGAATCTTACCCAGTCCCTGGAGGAAGCGGAGCGACCTGATTTCCGCGTTCCGATCTGGTCTCCCCAAGGGGACAGGATCCTCTTCCATTCGTGGCGAGGCGATCTCCTGAACCTTTGGGTCGTTTCCCCAACGGGGGAAGAGCCGATGCGACTCGTCGGCGACGTGGGCGAGGATCGACGCGCCGTTCATCCCTGGTCGCCGGGTTCCTGGTCGCCGGACGGTCGCGAAATCGTATTCGCCTCCGCCCGGGGAGGAAGCTTCGACCTCTGGATCGTCTCCGTCGAGGGAGGAGAACCGAGACAACTGACGGATCATCCCGACAGAGACAGGCATCCAAACTGGTCGCCGGACGGACGCTGGATTACCTTCAACTCCGATCGCACCGGAGATGTGCGTTTGTGGAAGGTGCGACCCTCCGGAGGGGAGCCCGTTCCCGTGGCCGAGCGGATGGGACCACCCGCCGGCTTTTCTTTCCTTCCCAGAGTGAACTGGTCGGCCGACGGAAGCTCCATCTTCTTCATGGCCGAGCGAGATGGAGTCCGGGACCTTTACGCGGTGCCCGCCGACGGGGGTTCCGAGCGGCAGTTGACGAATCTAAGGGATAGAAGAGGGCGACTTTGGGAATTCCAAACCGACGGACGTTATCTCTACTTCACTTGGGAGGAGACGGGTGGAGATATCTGGGTCATGGACGTGGTTCGATCCCGAGAGGTCGCCCCATCCCCGTAGATCCCGCCGGCCTTGCCCGCAAGTCGGTCCCATCGGCCCTCATTCCCAACTGAGCAGGTTGTTGTCGAAGTCCAGGTGGAGGCGCTTGCAGCCCAGCGCCATCGGACCCAGAACCCCGTCCACGCCCAACCGGGGCTTCGGGCCGTCCAGGACAAAGGCGGCGACCGAATCCCAGGAGACGCCGCCCAGGGAGAGATCGTTTAGACGGACCCTCCGCAGGACGGCCGTTCCCCCCTCGCTCCGGATCCGTTTTCGCTCCCCCGTGGTTTCCACCTTCAGGCGGCCCGCCGTCATGGCCGTAAAGAGAATCAGGTCCGGGGCCGCGGTATCCAGAAGCAGGCGAAGGTGTTCCCCCCGCACGCGGACGGAGACGGGAACGAACGGCAGCCCGCCATAAAACGCCACGGGATTGGGGCCATGGCCGACCGGCCCGAAACGGAGGACTCCGGACTCGTAGTCGATCGTGAGGCCGCCCCCCCTCAAGAGGTCGAGCCCGACGAGCGCGTCGATCCGCAGGGAGCGGCTCATGTCGGGAAACGAAAGCCGCCCCACCCAGCCGTCGGTCGGCTCGAACTCGACGGCTCCGAGTCTCAGCGGCGGGATCCGCACCGTCTCGACTTGCACCGACGTCGAGTAGGCGAAGACCCGCCTGGTCTTCCCCTTCAATCCCAACCTCCCGGCGACGCGCGGGCTCAGGGTCGTCGCCGAGGCGCCCGTGTCGATGACGAGGTTCAGGTCCTCGAGATTGCCGACCGAGCCTTTGACGACGATGAAGTGGCCGTGCAGCTCGAAGGGAACCTCCCGGGCGGGGAGGGCCGCGGCCCGACAACCGTCGACGGCGAGACCTCCACTTAGGGCGACCGATAACAGAAAGGCTTTCTTCCTCATGGCTATTCCTCCCGTGTGAATGGGTCACTGCGAGGAATAGCCGCGCGAAGCCGAGGGAGTCCTGAGGCCCGGGTGAACTTTCGGGGAAGTTTGACCGACCCCTCCCGAGAGACCGTTGAGGTTTCTCCGAGGGAATTCTGAAGAGAGTCTAAAGTCCGCTAAATCAGTTTGTTGTGGGCCGAGGTCGGCCTATTGCTAAAGACCGCCCGTCATGAATGTGAGAAGGGTATCCGTTCCGGAACAGCGGCCCGCCGTCATGCCGAAGCTCGCCGTCCGACCTTCGCACAGGCCGCGCTCTACAACTTCGAGATTTCTCCGGATGGCACCTAAGTGCACCTAAGTGACGTCAATGGAAAGACTTCCCCGAGGATAACGGATCCCTCGGAAATCCATCAGACCGGTCCGAGGCAAACCTCAGCCAACCATCGCCCCGCCATAAAGACTTCCTAAACGGCGGCCCGCTACTCCTGGGCTCAAACCCCAAAGCCAAGGAGCAGCGCCATGAGAAAACCGCCGTTCTGGTTGTCTTTGAGTCTGGTGGGATCGCTGGTCCCCGAGATCTCCCTTTCCCTGGACCCCCGTCCCGTCGACCTTCCCTTCGCGCTTCACGGCCACCTCATCGTCGTGAAGGGATCGATCGGTCCCCTCGAGGACCTGAACCTCGTCCTCGACACCGGGGCCTCACTGACCGTCGTCAGCCGGGAAGTCGCCCGAGAACTCGACCTGGGGGGGCCGCGAAGCACGGTCAACGCCTACGGAAGAAAGCAGCGCGTCGAGCGGGTAACCCTGCCCCGCCTGGCGCTGGGGCCTCTCGAATTCGAGGAGGTTCCGGCCCAAATCGCGGCGCTGTCGTTCTCCGGGATGGATCGTTTCCTCCGGATCGACGGACTGATCGGACTCGAACTGCTGAGAAGGAGCGGCGTGAGCATCGATTACGAGGCAAAGAGGGTGGTCTTCGGACCGGTGCGACATTCGGGCCCGACGATCGCGTTCTACAATCGGCTCCCCATCATCGCCATACCGTTGACGATCGGCGGCGCCCGGGTCAGCCTCCTGCTGGACACGGGCGCCGAACACCTCGTCCTCTTTCAACGCCGGATGGCGGGGCGAGTCCCCGTCCGGCCGACCGGAGAACGGGAGACGATCGTCTGCCTGGGCCGACGGGTGAGCCTCGCGAAGGCCCGTATTCGAGACGCGGCTTTGGGGGAAAGCCGTTGGGACGAGTTGTCCGCCCATCTGCTGGACGTGCCCGTCCGATTCGAGGCGGACCTCGTGGGCCCCCAGCGCGGCGTGACGGACGACGACCGGCCGGTCTACGCCCTGGCCGACGTCTACCCC
>CAYRCA010000592.1:0-3153 GCA_964422565.1 uncultured Acidobacteriota bacterium
CCCCGGTTCCGTTTCGGAGCCGGTGGGAACTTACCGGCCCAAAGCGGCCCGAGCCGGGATCCCCGCATCCCGAGGAATTCCGTTCATCGACGTTCTTTCTCCGCCGACGAGTCGCGGACCGGAAGAGGAGATTTCCCGGAGTACCCGACCCCGGCAAGGAGGATCGTATGCTGGCATCGCTGTTGGTCTTGTTGGGCTCGGTTGCGCCCCAACCGTTTTTTGAGGAAAAGCTGGTCTTTCCCCTCCAGGATCTCCACGTGCACTCGAGTTCCATCGTTGAGGCGCCGAACGGGGACTTCCTGGTCTGCTGGTTCGAGGGCACCGGCGAGCGGACCGCGCCCGACGTGGTCGTGAAGGGTTCCCGCTTGAGAAAGGACTCCTCCGAGTGGAGCGCCCCTTTTCGTTTGGCGGAAACACCCGACATTCCCGACTTGAATCCCGTTTTTTTCATCGACGACCGGGAAGAACTGTGGCTTTTCTGGATCGCGGTGCCCGCCGAGCGTTGGGAGGACTCGCTTCTCATGTACCGGAAGTCCCGGGATTACCTGGGCGAGGGCGCTCCGGTCTGGTACTGGCAGGGCACCATCATCCTCAAGCCCGGAGAGGATTTTCCGGAATGGGTGGCGCGCGGCCTGGCGGAGGTGCCTCGGGGAGCACTCGATTACGGCGGATACGCGGTCAGTGCGGTAACGTCGCTCGTGGAGGCCGCCAGCGACCTGAGCAAGCAGCAACGGGGCTGGATGCCCCGCAACCACGTTCTCGTCCTGCCGTCGGGCCGCCTGCTGCTGCCCCTTTACTCCGACGGCTTCTACGTTGGCCTCATGGGAATCTCCGACGACGGCGGCGAGACTTGGCGGGCGGGTTCTCCCATCGCGGGAGTCGCCCTGAATCAACCGAGCGTGGTGCGCAAACGGGACGGTACACTGGTGGCGTACATGCGGCGCGAGGGGCCGATCCCTCCCTACCGGGTCCAGATCAGCACCTCCACCGACGACGGCGAAACCTGGTCGGTGGCGAACTCCTCCGATATCCCCAACCCCAACGCCAGCCTCGAAGTCATCGCGCTGCGGGATGGGCGTTGGGTAATGGTGTATAACGACGTGGAACGGGGTCGGCACAGCCTAGCTCTGACCCTGTCGGAGGATGAGGGAGGAACCTGGGGGTGGAAGCGAGGTCTGGAGTTCATCGAGGGTGGGCGGTTTCATTACCCCTCCCTTATTCAGAGCCGGGACGGCCGGATTCACGTCACCTACACGCACCAACCCGGAGCCGACGCCCAGAAGTCGATCAAGCACGTGGTTCTGGACCCGGAGTGGATCCGAGGCTCGAACACAGGCCGATAAGAGAGCGCATCATCGTCTTGGCGACGCTGGCCAGGGGGCGGACAACCACTCCCCAGCTCCGGTGAGTCCGCGGCGCGGCATCCGGACCACCCGTTTCCGGATCGAGTTGACTCAGCGAGCGGATCCGTCGCGGTCTCGGAATTCGACGTCATCAGGAAGGGGATTCTAATGAGGAGAATTGGCGTTCTGGAGACAATCTGGGCCGCGTCCTGCGTGGTGGCGCTGGGGGGCTTGGCCTGCTCCCCGTCTTCGGTCGGGTCCGAGCGTGACGATTCGTCGCCCTGGTTCAACGCGATGGAGATCTTCGAACCCATCGACCTGCACGTCCACGGGGCCTCGCTGGTCGAGCTGCCGAACGGCGATCTCCTGGCCGCCTGGTTCGAAGGATCGGGCGAACGCTGGGCGGACGACGTCTCGATCAAAGGCGCGCGGCTTCGAAAGGGTGCGCCGGGCTGGAGCGAACCTTTTGTCCTGGCCGACACTCCGGGATTTCCCGATATCAATCCTGTCCTGTTCATCGACGGGCGGAACCGGCTGTGGCTGTTCTGGTACACCGTCCTGGCGAATCTGTGGGAGACCTCCTTGCCCAAGTACCGGATCAGCACGAATTACATGATGCCGGAGGGTCCGCCGACGTGGGACTGGCAGGAGGTCCTCCATGTGAAACCCGGCGACAGCACCGAGCGGGGAATACAGTCCGGGGATCGTTTCGTCCGGGCGGTCGAAGAGAAATCCGAGGCTTACCGGAGGTATCTGGAGGAGATCGGTTTCTTTTCCGAAGGAGCCGACGCCCCCGAGGAAAGAGCGGCCTGGTGGGAATCGCGGGTGGAAGGCGTACTGGCGCGGGCCGCCGGAACCAACCTGATGCGGCAGGGCCACCTCTACCATGGGGACGGAACCCACCGGACTCAGGAGATGGGTTTTCCACTCATGCGCCGTATCGGCTGGCAGACCTACAACAAGCCGGCCGTCCTTGAAGGAAACCGGATGATCGTACCCCTGTATTCGGATGGATTCTCCTTCTCTCTGATGGCGATCACCGACGACTGGGGCGGAACCTGGAGCTTCAGCGAACCCTTGGTCGGCATGGGCAACATTCAGGCGGCCATCGCGCAAAAGGCGGACGGAACCCTGGTGGCCTACATGCGCGACAACGGCCCGCCGCCGAAGCGGCTGCACATGAGCGAGTCCCGCGACCGGGGGGAGACCTGGAGCCGCGTGGAGTATTCCGACTTGCCCAACCCCGGCAGCGGCTGCGATCTGGTGACGTTGCGCAACGGCCGCTGGCTTCTGGTCTACAACGATACGGAGCGGGGCAGACACAGCCTGGCCGCCGCCGTCTCCACCGAGGGCGGCACCTGGGAGTGGAAGCGCCGGCTGGAGCACGACTCACGGGGCGACGAGGCGACCCGAAGTCATTATCCGGCGGTGATCCAGGGCGCCGACGGAAGCCTTCACGTCGTGTACAGTCATCACTACGGCGACCGGCCCGGTCGGAATCGGACCATCAAGTATGTCCGCTTCAACGAGGCGTGGGTTCGGGAAGCCGGCGCGGAGGAGTGAGTAGCCATAGGCGGGGCGCACCCGATCGGATGAGGCAGGGGACTAGGGGCCGGGGGCTGGTTGAGAGTTGAGGGGTTGAACGGTTGAGGTTGAAGGGGTTGAAGGTGGTTAAAGGCTGACCGCTGACTGCTGACTGCCGCCCACTGGCGGCTGGCTGCTGGCCGGCGGCCGCTGAAAAGGAGTTGGGCGACACGTGAACTCACATCTGACGTGGCTGGATCTTCTGGTGCTGGGACTCTACTTCGCG
>CAYRCA010000593.1:0-3149 GCA_964422565.1 uncultured Acidobacteriota bacterium
AAGGTGGTGGTCTTCCCGCTCCCGGTCGGCCCGGTCACCAGGATGATCCCATGGGGTCGACGGATCAGCCGCTCGACTCTTCGCAACATCTCCGCGCTGAAACCCAGGCTCTCCAGGTCGTAGATCTGGGTGTTGCTCTTGTCCAGAATACGCATCACCACGCTTTCGCCGTACATGGTGGGAAGGGTCGATACGCGCAAATCGATATCGCGGCCGAGCACGCGCATCTTGATGCGGCCGTCTTGGGGTACGCGCCGTTCCGCGATGTTCAGCTTCGCCATGATCTTGATCCGGGAAATCACGGCGGCCTTAAGCCTCTTCGGCGGAGACTCGACGTCGTACAGGACTCCGTCGATCCGGTAACGCACCTTCAGATCCTTCTCGAACGGCTCGATGTGAATGTCCGAGGCCCGGGCCTCGATAGCCCTTGAAATAACGAGGTTCACCAACCGGATGACCGGGGCCTCCGAGGCGAGATCCTTGAGCTGTTCGATATCCTCCAATTCATCGGAGAGGCTCTCGAAGCCGTCCTCATTGATCCCCTCGATGATCCGGCCCAGGCTGGAGGACTGATTGCCGTAGAACTTCTCGATCAAATCGAGCACTTCGCTTTCCGGCGCCAGGACCACCTCCACGCGACTGAAACGACTGTAAAGCCTCACCGCGTCGAGCGTCGCCTTGTCCAGGGGATCCGCCATGGCCAGGACGAGCTTGTCGTCCGCCTCGCGCCCGATCGGCACGAACCGGCACTCGCGCATGAACTTCACCGAGAACGTATTCTCGAGGACGGGAACCGTCGGAAACTCCTCGCTGGTCACGTAGGGGACCCCGATGTACTCGCTCAAGTGACGCACCAAATCTCCCTCGGATAGAGCGCCCAAGTCGACCAGCAACTTCCCGATCTTCTCGTGAGTCTGTCCGCGGAGATTCAACACGGTGTTGAGTTCCTCCTGCGAGATGACACCCTTCTCGACCAGAACCTCTCCAAAGCGCTTACGAGTCCGAAGATCCGACAACATGATCATGGGCTCAATATTCCAGCAGTTCGACGCGCCGCCTGAATTCTTCCAGGCTGATCTCCCGGGTCAGGTAACGGTCGATATCGCCTTTGTCGGAAGTCATGACGATTTCCGTCCGATTCTTCGCCGGATCCAGTTCGTTGCGATCCTCCACATGAGCGTAAATGGCAACCCGCTCGGCCTCGGCCAGGTTTTTCATGGTGCTCCCGTAGTCGGCCAGCGCACGAAGCATCGTCCGCCGTACGGTCTCGAGTTGTTCCTCTCTTGAACGGGGTTCGCGGACTACGGGAGTTGGGAGATCGCCGCGGAAGCCTCGGATGGTCCCTCGGTTGATCTTGAGATGGAATGATACCACCACTCCGTAACCGGGCAGATAAGCGGCCAGCGGGTCGGCGGCGACGGCGAACGGATTGTCGAAGTTTTGACGAAGAACCTCGCTGATGATTCTCTCAAATACCCGGGCATCCTTCTTCAACTCGGCGACCTTGGAGGATGAAGCAACCTGCCCCCCACCCACTGTCCCGGTCAGCAGCAGACTCACCGAAATCGCTAGTATATACCACATACATCTCCCCTCACCGGCTTATCAGCCGTCGAACCTGGCGGTTGTTGTCCTCCAGGGCCTGCAGATACCGTTGTTCGAGGGAGTAGAGGTCCTCGTAGACCAGTTCCAGACCCGCGCGGTTCCGGATCTCAAGCTCCTCCTTGATATCGAGCAGGCCCTGACCGATGACCCTGAGAGTTTCGTCCTGGCGGGCCACCACCAGGTCGTGCACCATCTCCCTCATCCGTTGCTCGGCGACCGGCTCCCCGCCGGCGGGGACCACCCCGGCGCTTCGCAACATCGAAAAGGCGCCGAACAGGATCAGGAATCCGGCGGCGACTCTCTGTGTCCACGCCCACCAGGGGATCCGCCCTCCCGTGACTCTCCGACCCCAGGCCCCGGTGACGCCGATCTGCGGCTCGGCCTCGCCGGCCGCCTCGTCCCAGGCGGACAACATCTCCCGAGTCCCAACCAGCTCCAGGTACTCGCCGTCACACTGGGGACACCGGCCCAGGTGCTGAAAGAACTCGTACAGGACCCGGGGTTCAACCCGCTCGCCATACACCGCGTCCATCACGATTTCCCTACACTTCTCGCAGGTCATGACTTCTCCTCCGCCAGCTTCCGAAGAGTTTTCAGTCCGACGTACAATCGAGACTTGGCGGTTGAGAGGGGCACATTCAGGATCTCCGCGATATCCTGGAAGCGCAGACCCTGCAACTCCTTCATCAGAATCACCTCTCGCTGCTCCTTTGGAAGCCGCCTGAATGCCGATTCAACTCTCTTGACTTGTTCCTTGCCGACCAGGGACCTTTCCGGAGTCAGGACGTCCCGCTCCCGCCACTCCACCTCGGCCCCGCTCTCCTCGATCGACACGTCGCGGCGCCGGGCCTGGCGCCTGAAACGCATTCGACACTCGTTCAGAGCGATCTTGTACAGCCAGGACGAGAAGAACGAGGGATTCGTCAGTCGATCCAGGTTCTGGTACGCCTTCACAAACGTGTTCTGCGTAAGATCCTGGGCCTCCTCGCGATCCCCCACATACCGACGAATGAAACCATAAATCCGTCGCTCCCAGCGCCGGACGAGTTCTCCGAACGAACCGCCGTCGCCCCGGATCGCCAGCTCCAGGAGATGCTCGTCAGTTCGCTCCATCCTCTCCTCTGGCTTCTGTTCTTGATGCATCAACCCTTGGAAAAGTCTATATCCGGCGGAGTCCCCTCCGTCGAGAGCTGCAATGTCCACAACACACCGAGACTTTTCGTGCCTCCCGAATGGAGAATTTCCTCGAACACCTCCCGACACACCCATGATAAATCATTCTTCCGCTTGCATTTGCCGAACTCCCTCCGGCTCTGGACCGGAGATTGCGAGGAACCGTTCCGCCAAAGCGGGAGGCCCGGGTGGAGAACACACTTGTTGAAAGGAGATGTCGCAGGAATGGGGATTCTGGAAATCGACAGCCTCCCCACCCGGGCCTTCGACTCCGACCGAGACGAGTGAGTGGCGCGCACCCGAGGGGATGAAACCAGCATGGAGCAGGTAGCGCGGACAGCAACGGAACCCGGAAGGAGGAACGCTTTAAA
>CAYRCA010000594.1:0-3143 GCA_964422565.1 uncultured Acidobacteriota bacterium
AGCCTGCCGGGCGAGGGGAGCCTTTCTGATCAGCCGCAGCGGTCAGGAGGTCGCCTTCAAAGGCGACGTCGAGGGCTTGGATCGCCAAGCCTTCTCGTCGTTGGCCGCCAGCACCATGGCCGCGACTTTCGGTCTGGCCGAACTCATTGGGGAGGCGGAGTTCCAGAGAATCTTCCACCGGGGAAGGGAGAGCAGTCTGCTGATGTGCCCCGTCGGCGACAATGCATTGCTTATTCTGGTCTTCAAGGGCGGGCGCGGTGTCGGCGTGTCTTCCCGGACCCTGTCCAGCGGCATTCTCGTGCTGCGCGATCTTCTGCGGGATCGGGCCCAACGGGGAGGCCGGCACGGAACATAGTGGGATCGCGAACCGCATCGCGTCTCATTCCCCGCAAGCGCGATCGGAGAGAGATCGGCCGGAAAGGGAACGATAGCGTGGCGTTCATCAACTACTCCAACGGGGAAGTCAACTGCAAGCTGGTTTACTGCGGTCCAGGCCTGTCTGGAAAGACGACCAACATCCTTCAGATCTATCGATCGGTGAGGCCGGAGTCGCGGGGCCGCCTGATCTCTCTCTACACGGAGACGGAGCGGACGCTTTACTTCGATTTTCTGCCCATCGAGCTGGGATTGGTCGGAGGATTTCGGGTCCGACTGCATCTCTATTCGGTTCCCGGCCAGGTTTTCTACGCCGCGACTCGCCGACTGGTGTTTCGCGGCGTGGATGGGATCGTCTTTGTCGCCGATTCCCAGATCGAGCGGATGGACGCCAATTACGAGGCTCTCCGGGATCTCCGCGAGAACCTGGGCCACTACGGCCTGGAACTCGAAACGGTTCCCTACGCCCTGCAGTTGAACAAGCGGGATTTGGACGACATCCATGGCGTCCAGTTCCTGACCGACGAACTGCGTCTGGGCGGGGAGCCCGTGTACCAAGCCATCGCGGCGGAAAACGAGGGAGTTCGGGAGACTCTCAAGGATGTCGCCCGCCAGCTGCTTTTCAAACTGCAGTCCGACCTGACCGAGGTACCCGCGCAGTGAACGGTCGCGTTCGTCCGTCCGGGTAGGTTTCGGAGTGGACCCGTCGTCCTCCGCAGGCACGCGCGTTCCCAGGTTCCGCCTCCCCGTTCTTCACGCCCGGTTCAAAGACCGGGGGGGCGGCGAACCGCGCGCCCAATGCGCGCCTTTCTGATAGTCTGACATTCATGGGCGGACGCTGGGCGGCGGTGGAGGCACTCGGAAGGCGATACCCGGATCTTCCTTTCGAGGTCATCGTCAAGGAGGACCTGCTGCGGATGGGCCTATCCTTCTCCGAGGACGCCCTCCGCGTGGCGTCCGGCTGCAAGCCCAAAGCCTACTTCATCTTCTCTTTCGATTTGGTCCCGATCGCCGAGATGCCGAACCGGGAACACTTTCGTGTCCCGGAGGAGGTCTGCCTGACGGGGGGCAAGGGGAACTTCCGCAGGGTGATCGTCTCGGTTCGGGTCAACCCGTCCTCCCCCTACCGGGTGGAGTTGTCCGGCGACGGGCGCTTGATTCTGAGCCTGGAGGGAGGCGAGGTGTGCGAGGTCGGCTACCCCGAGATCCCCCCCTACTATCGGCGCCGTCTTGCGAACGGCAAGCCGATCGCCGACATCGCCCCGACCATCGAGTGGGGATACCTCCTTTATCTGACCGTCTTCCGCCTCTGCCAATACTTCGGAGCCCAAGAGGAGTGCCGCTTCTGCGACATCAACGAGAACTACCGGCAGCAGCGGAAAAGCGGCCGCTCCTACACCGGGGTGAAGTCGGTGGATGAGGTCCTGGAGGCCTTGGAGATCGTCGCCGAGACGGACACCGTCAGCCGAGCCTACACGATTACCGGCGGCAGCGTCACCTCGGAGCTACAGGGCCTGAAGGAAGTGGAGTTCTACAGCCGTTACGCCGAAGCCATCGAGGGTCGTTTCCCCGGGCGTTGGATCGGCAAGATGGTGGTACAGGCGCTGCCCCGGGAGGAGGTCCGCCGTTTCAAAGAGGCGGGAGTCCGGATCTACCACCCCAACTACGAGGTCTGGGACCGGCGCCTGTTCGAGATCCTCTGCGCGGGCAAGAGCCGATATATCGGGCGGGACGAGTGGATTCGCCGCATCCTGGACGCGGCCGAGGTCTTCGGCGCCGCCAACGTGATTCCCAATTTCGTGGCCGGCATCGAGATGTCGCGGCCCGATGGCTTCACCAACGTCGGCGAGGCCTTGGACTCGACGGCGGAGGGGCTGGATTACTTCATGTCGCGGGGTGTCGTCCCGCGCTTCACAACCTGGTGCCCCGAGCCGCTGACCGTGCTGGGCCGCTCGAATCGGGAGGGGGCGCCCCTCGAGTACCATGTGGGCCTGCTGGCCCGATGGCGCGAACTGCTGGAACACCACCGCCTGCCGCCGCCCCCCGGATACGGCGATCCCGGCATCGGTCGGGCGGTCTTCTCGGTCTCCTCATTCATGGATGTGGTGAGGGCTTCCGCTTAACCCACGCCCGGGCCCGATCTCTCACCGCGAAGGACGCCAGGACCGTCAGCGGCGGGGTTGGCGGCCCGCTCCGTGCGCGAAGCCCGCGTTCATCCGCGGCTTGACTCGCGCCTTTTCAGCGAGCCGCAATCCAGCGTTCGTACTGTCCGTCGAGTTCCGCTTCCCCGGGATCGCCCGCGAACGCGACGACCTTGTACCGCAGTCGCACCGACCGACCGGCGGCCAACTCCCAGGGCTCCGTGATCCACTGGAAGGGCATGGGCGAGATCATCCCGTAGTCGCGGGTAAACCAGGGGCACGGGTGCCAGGGGTTTTCCGGATGCTCGAAGAGGGCGACCCCCTCCATGGGACCGCTCTGGTCCGGTCGGCGCCTTCCGTAAAAGGCGCACCAGCGCGCGGGCTTCCCGAAGGTGGCCTCCTCACCCTCCACGCCTTCGCTCGAAAGCAGCGTCCCTCCGCCCCAGGGCGCGATGTCCGTGGCGCAACGGAGGGAAAAGAGCGCGTGATTGGTGCGGGTCACCTGAACATCCACGACGGCCTTCCATTCGATGTCGACGTCGATCGTCCACTGCCGGGGAAGGTCCACTTCGATGCCGAACCTGCGTTCGTCCGTCATCTGCACCGCCTCGCCCGGCACGGCCCACT
>CAYRCA010000595.1:0-3140 GCA_964422565.1 uncultured Acidobacteriota bacterium
CGCCTTTGCTCCAAACTGCGGGGATCCTCGCCATCTCCTTACCCTTGGGCACCATGATAACCCGGGGGGAGAGCTCTTCACGGGTGGTTCCGCGAGGTCCCGCGGGGGGAGTGGGCGGTTTGGCGATAGTTTGGAGGAGGACCGGGATTGGGCGTGGCCGTCTTCGTCCAGACTTCGCCGCGCCCCGCGGGGTGGATCAATTCTCTCGAAATTCCGTCTTTCGCATTTGCCGAATGATCGGTTTCAAGTCCTCCAGGAAGGTACCCGCACTGAACTTCTCCGCCAGATCCGCGACTTCGGCCGACAGTTCGGCGAACCGCCGCACATCGGCCTCCGACACCAGGCCACGCTCCTGCAGTTCCCGGGCCTGTTGTTCAATAAGACTCAGAGTCGACTTGAGCATACAGAGCCCTCCGACCAGCATGCGCGCCTGCCGCGCCACCCCCTTCTCCGACACCCGCTGTCCGCCGCCCGATCCGGGCGGGTGCGCGATCATCTATGACCTCCTTCGATTCCCGGTTTGACACGTTGCCGAATGTTCATTCAGCCATCCTGGAAAGCAAACCCCGTGCCGGCGCGGAAACGCTTGCCCACTCGGAAGACGACGGGGACCGAAATGTTTGAAAAATAGTTACTTTTGCGAAGTATCGGGGGGGATGGATCGGGCGGGACAAAGGCGTTGGGCTGTCCACTTCGTGGGCGCGACTTAGGGTCCATATCCCCGTCCCCAAGTCGGAGGGAGGGGCGGGGAAGACCGAACGACGGCCTTCGATTGATGGATCGAGCGGGACATGGCGAGGTGTCAACTTTGTGGTGGAGGCCGTATAGGAAGGTTTCGGAGCGAAATTCGGTGACCGATACTCGATTTTACGCATCTATAGAAGATGTGAGAAGAATCTGGACCAAGACAATCCGCTGGTTGCTGAGGCTGGACGTCGTTCAGTTCGACACCATCGTGGAGGAGTATCTCCGGAAGAACCGCGAGTCTCTCTCCCGGAAACAGCGGGAGTGGGCTCAGATGAACTCGCGGCAGCACCTCTCCGGCTCGGGCGCTTGAGGCATCGGGTCCCCTCGTACCAACGGGCACACATTGGAGTTTGGCGGGTGACGTGGCCGCTGCTCCTGGACACTTCGGTGGTAACCTCCGATTCGAGCTTCCGGAGCTACGGCGTTGGAGGCCGCGTGTGAACCGGGCGATGGTCGCGACGCGATAACGATTCCGCAGTCGCCCGGGTCCGCCTCATCGGGCAAGAGAGGCGCGAGCGGCGGGCAATCAGGCGAGGGATTCTCCGATTCGCGGCGCCTCCGTGGTGGCGTCGATCCGTCGGTTTGAGGGGTGCCCTGCTATCTATCCACTCGAAACCGGTGCACCGTCACCTGGTGGTACTCCTCTCCCGGTCGGAGCACGGTCGACGGGAACTGGGGCTTGTTCGGGCTGTCGGGGAAATGCTGGGTCTCCAGGCAGAACGCCTCGTGCCGTCCGAAACCGCCGTTGGCCGGGCTGCCGTCCAGGAAGTTGCCCGTATAGAACTGGATGCCGGGCTGGGTGGTATAAACCTCCATGACGCGGCCGCTGGCCGGATCCTTTACGCGGGCGGCAAAGGAGAGTTCTCCGCTCCGATCGCGCAGGACGAAGCAGTGATCGTAGCCCCCCACTTCCTCCAGTTCGGAGATCCGGTCGCCGATGCGCCGGGGAACGCGGAAATCCAGGGCGGTTCCCTCGACCGGCGCGATTTCGCCGGTGGGGATGAGCCCCTCGTCCACCGGCAGGTAGCGATCGGCCGCTAACTCCAACTCCTGATCCAGGATTGTCCCGGAACCGGATCCGCCCAGATTCCAGTAGTTGTGATTGGTCAGGTTCACGTGGGTCGCCCGGTCCGTGACCGCGCGAAACTCGACGCTAAACTCGTCCTCGTGGGTCAGAAAGTAGAGCGCCTCCACCTGAAGGTTGCCCGGGTAACCCTCCTCTCCGTCGGGACTAAGCCGGGTGAAGCGGACGCCGGCGCCCTCGTCGGTGGCCACGGGTTCGCCCTTCCACATCACTCTGTTGAAACCCATTATCCCGCCATGAAGATGGTTGGGACCGTTGTTGGCGGCCAGGGGATACGTGGTGCCGTCCAGAGTAAAGGTAGCGCCGCCGATCCGATTGCAGAACCGTCCGATGGTCGAGCCGAAGTGGGGGTGTCGACCCAGGTAACCGTCCAGGGACGGAAAGCCCAGAGTGACGTCGGCTCCGCGGCCCTCGCGGTCGGGGACCTCCAAGGAGACCACGATCGCGCCATAGTCGGTCAATCGCAACACCAGTTCGTTGCGGTTGCGAATAGTGAACAGGTGCACCGGCTCACCGGCGGGGGTGCGGCCGAAGGATTCCGTTTCGACGTTCATGAAGCCTCCCGGCGGGGGTTCCGGCGCGGTGGACGTTGTGCAGGCGGTCGACGCGAGCAAACCCGCGGCGAGTACGGCGGAAAGAAACCACCTCATCCAAAGCATGGGGGCGATTGTATGGAGCGCCGGGCCGCCGGTCAACCGGGAAGCGGCGGCCTGACGGATCAACACGGACTCGGAGGCTCTGCGCAGCTTGCTTTAGGTCCGCAGGGCCGCCAGATGTCTGGAGAGATGCTCCACCAGGCATCGGTGGTGGAGTTCCTCGTTCCGGTCCAGCAGATCCAGCAGGGGATCCCGAAACCGCGATCCCCCCTCCGCCGTGAGGACGGCGCCGAAGGCCACGTGGAGGACTTGCCGGGCGTCGTCGTCTCCGGCCACCAACGCCGGACCGCCCTCGTCCCTCAGAGTTACGGGGTCGGGAACCGCCCCCGGATCGGCGGAAACATGGTACGAGGCCTTGGCTGTTGGATACTCCCGCAGGGAGAAGTCCAGAATCTCGCGGAAAAGCGCCGGATCGACGAGAGCCACGGCGCGCAGCGCCTCAAGGTAGCTGGTGCCCGCCGTCTTAACGTGGAGAAACTCTCCGGCCGCCCGAGCCGCCTCGGGATAGATCGAAAACTTGTCGCTGCCGGAGTGGAGGCTCAGCTTGTAGGGGCCCAGCCGCCGGGCCACCGCGACATGCTCCTCGAACTGGCTTCGGAAAGCGGCGGGATCGCCCCTGTAATCCACCCCTTTCTCGAACCGGCCGACAAAGC
>CAYRCA010000596.1:0-3133 GCA_964422565.1 uncultured Acidobacteriota bacterium
TACGACGGAACTCCACCAGAGGGGACTGCGCCTCACGCCGCAGCGGGAGAGGATCCTTTCCGTGCTGCATCATATGCGGAGTCCCGCCACCGCCGAGGAGATTCACCAAAGGGTGGCCGAGTCGGGCCCCGGTGTTGAGTTGTCCACCGTCTACCGAACGCTGGATCTGTTGCAGTCGTTCGGCCTGATCTCGGTCATCGACAAGGGCGAGAGACAGCACCGCTACAAGCATGTGGGCACCGAACGGCCTCATTTCCACCTGGCTTGCCGAGGCTGCGGGAAGGTCATCGGGATCGATTTGGCCGAAGCGGCCGAGTTTGCATCCAGGATTGAGTCCGCCCAGGGATTCCGTCCGGACATCGCCCAGGTCACCCTCCCCGGAATCTGTCGGGAGTGCCGATGACGACACCAGCCGTCGACACCCTCTCGACCGACGTCGATGGTGCTCGGACAGTCCCGGATCTCGCCGTCGACTTCAGCGAGAGACGGCGAGTCCTGGTCATCCTGATCTGTGCCCTTCTCCTGGTTCTCGCCGGTCTCGTCGCGCTGGTTATCGGCGCCTACGACATCACCATCGCCGAGGCCGCCGCCGTGATCGGCGCGCGCCTGGTCGGCGGAGATGCGGCCCATCTGGATCGGGTCCACTACACCATCATCTGGGAGATACGCCTGCCGCGAATCCTGGTGGGGATCCTGGTGGGGTTCAGCCTTGCCACCGCGGGGGCCGTCTACCAGGGAACCTTCCGCAATCCCCTGGTCGAGCCCTTCATTCTGGGGGTTTCGGCGGGCGCGGCTTTCGGCGCGTCCCTGGGAATACTCTTTCCGGCCCTGTTCCTGAACCTCCAGGTGGGCGCGTTTCTTTTCGCGCTGGTGGCCGTGACCGCGGTGTATTTTTCGTCCCGCAGCGATGGAAGGAACGCCGTCGTCAGTCTCATCCTCGCGGGAGTCATCATCGGCTCCCTTTTTCAGGCGCTGGTTTCCATTCTGAAGTTTGTGTCGGACGACGCCGCCTTGCGGGCTATCGTCTTCTGGATCATGGGCGGCTTCTACTATGCCGACTGGAGTGACGTCGCCCTTTTGCTCCCCTTGACCCTGGCGTGCGGCGCGACGATCTGGATGCTGAGCTGGAAGCTCAACATCCTGTCCATGGGAGACGAGGAGGCCCGGTCCCTGGGTGTCAATCCGGAGCGGCTCAAGCTCGTCTTCATTCTCTGTGCCACGTTGATGACCGCGCTGGCGGTGTCCGTCGTGGGGATTATCGCCTGGGTCGGATTGATGATGCCTCACGCGGCCCGCATGATCCTCGGGCCGGACCATCGTTTCGTCATCCCGGCGGCCGCTTTGATGGGCGGAATCTACATCCTGGTGTGCGACACCCTGGCCCGGACCCTGATCGGCAGCGAGATTCCCGTCAGCATCATCACGTCCATTCTCGGCGCTCCCTTTCTCTTTTATCTGTTGCGCACCAAGGCCCGCTACGCCTTCTCCGGTTGAGAGGACCCATGATTCAGCTCACCGATCTTCACTTCAGCTACGGCAGGGAACCGGTTCTAAGGGGTGTTTCGGTCAGAATCGAGGGGGGAATCCTGTGCGGCTTGTTCGGCCCGAACGGAAGCGGCAAGACGACCCTCTTCAAGTGTTGCCTGAACCTGCTGCGGTCGCCGAGGGGGACGATTACCCTGGGAGGGCGCGATATTCGGTCACTCACAGTCGTAGAAACGGCGAAGATCGTCGCCTATGTTCCCCAACAGCACAAACCTCCCTTCCCCTACCTGGTGAAGGAGGTCGTTCTGATGGGACGGACACCCCATCTGGGGAGGGGCATATTCGATATAGTGGGCACCCACAAAGCGATCGCGGCGGAGTCTCTCGATCGGGTGGGCATTCTCCACCTGGCGGACCGGCGATACGACCAGTTGTCGGGTGGGCAGCGGCAGTTGGTCCTGATCGCCCGCGCCATCGCTCAACAGACCCCGGTCCTGGTTCTGGACGAGCCGACGTCCGCTCTGGACTTCAGCAATCAGATACGGATCTGGGAAATCCTTCAGGAACTGGCCCGGGAGGGGAGGACGGTCGTCGCCTGCAGCCACGATCCCAACCATGTCGCCTGGTTCTGCGACCGGGTGCTGGTCTTGAGTGAGGGTCGGGTCGTCGTCGAGGGCCATCCGGATTTCGCCATCACCGAGTCGACGATAGGGGGGGTCTACGGGGATACCTGTTCGGTGCGGCGAATCGACGGTATCCGGGTGGTCATTCCCAAAGTCGCCGGAAGAGAGGTTCGCCGCGCCCGAGCCGCGGCTTTAGGCTCCTCCAGGTTTTGAACGTCCGTTTCCCTCGATCTTTGGAGTCGACCAATGTCAACTCTCACCGCTCTCCGAATCCGGTCAATCCTGTTCCTCGCCCTGCTGTGGCTCGTCCCGCCTGGGCTCGCGGGGTGCGCGGAAATCCCGCCCTCGACATCATCGGGTGGAGAAACCAGCGTCGCCTTTTCTCCCGGCCGGTCCGGCGGCGTTCCGGCGCAAAGTGAGACGCCGTCCGGCAAGAGGCGGATCACCGACAGCCGCGGCGTCGACGTTCCGATACCGGACCGCCCGCTGAGAGTGGCGACCGTCAGCGACGGGCTGGTCGAGGAGGTCATGATCGTCCTGGGCGTCCAGGAGCGGCTGGTTGGGATCGGGTCGACCTGCCTGATCCGGGAGTTCAACTATGAGTTCGAAAGCGTCGCCGGTGAGCCCTTCACCGTGAAGGGAGGGATGAATCCCGCCCGGTTCCTGAACGAGTCCATGGTCGAGCTGCCCCTGTTCGTCCGTCCGGGGACGGAGATCAACTTCGAGACCCTGGCCTCTCTCGAACCGGACGTCCTGATCATCGACGTGGGCTCCTGCACGCTGCCCTGGAGGGAGGATCGGGAGGCGATGCGCCAAGGCCTGCGCCGGCTGGAGTCGCTCGGAATTCCCACGGTCGTGTTGATGGGACCCAACGCCGCCGTCGAACCGAGCATCGGCACCCTGTCCGAGGTGATCGAGATTCTGGGCGACGTTTTCGACCGGAGGGAAAAGGCGGCGCGATTGGCCCGCCATCTCGAGGACTCGGTGCGGTGGGTGATGGAACGAACCCAAGACATTCCCGATTC
>CAYRCA010000597.1:0-3129 GCA_964422565.1 uncultured Acidobacteriota bacterium
AAAGAATGCCGGAATGACAGCGTATAGACAATCATGAGGCCGTTTATAACGGGAGGACGGGTCTGAAATCCCAAAAAGAGGCGAGGGCAGGGGGGTCAGGAGCATCGGGAGTTCAGGAGGGTGTGACGGGGTATCGACCCTCACATCCCGTCCAGGGCGGCCTCGATCTCGGCGGCGGCCCTCCCGTCGCCGGCCCGGGCGGCGGCGTCAAGGCCGCGGTTGAAAACCTCCCGGGCCCGGTCCGCCTGTCCCAAGTCGGTCAGGAGGGTCCCAAAATGGTAGTAGGCCGGAACGTACTCCGGATGCCTGGAGAACAAGTGATCGAAACAGGCTACGGCCTCTTCGTTCCGCCCGAGACGCCGGTACTCGAGCGCCAAGGCGTAGCGGGTGAAGGGATCACCCGGCTTCCTATCGGCCAACCGCCTCAGGCTCTCGATTCGATCGCCCGTCATCGCTTGGCCCACTTGAGCTTTTCCCGCAGCACATCGAAAAAGACGCGGTCACTGGGCCGGACCAGCTCCACCTTGAAAGGGGAACGGGTGCAGACCACCTCGTCGCCCTCCAGGTAGGAAACTCCCACCTGTCCGTCGATGGTCAGCATGACGTCCTTTCCGGAGCGCAGCGAGAATCGGATTTCGGATTCGGGCGGGATGATGAGGGGGCGATTGGTGAGAGTGTGGGGGCAGATCGGAGTGATTAAGATCGACTCCAGGGCCGGATGGACGATGGGCCCACCCGCCGAAAGGGAATAGGCCGTCGATCCCGTCGGCGTCGAAACGATGATCCCGTCGGCGACGAAATTGGCGATGAAGCTCTCGTTGAAGAACGCGTCGACACTGATCACTCGCGCCAGAGCCGCCTTATTGACGACCACGTCGTTCAGGGCGTGAAACTCCTCCCTCCCACCGGCTCGACGGACGAGAACGGCCTTCAGCATGCACCGCTCCTCGATCCGGTAGTTCCCGTCGAGGAGCGACCTCAAGTCGCCGTAGAGGCGATCCAGCGTTACCTCGGTAAGGAAGCCCAGACTACCCAGGTTCACGCCCAGAATGGGGCAATGGTGATCCCCGATCAGGCGGGCGACCGATAACATCGTCCCGTCGCCGCCAAACACCACGAGGGCGTCGGCGATCTCGGGGATTCGCGCCCGTTCGCATCCCTCCGTGTCGCGCAACCCGAACTTCTCGACCAAGGTCTGATCCACAATCGGTCGACAGCCTTGGGCCCTCAGCCAGTGGACGATCTCCTTGAACTCTTCCGAGAAGTCCACCCGGTGAGTCTTTGCGAACAACCCGATTTTCACAGCCGATTCCCTTGCCTCCCGCACGAGGCGCCGACTCCATGGGCGACGTCCGCCCGGCTACACCCTCGGCGCGCTCGCGACCCGGTCCAGGAACTTTTCCCGGCATTCCTCCGAGCAGAAGAACAGAGTCTCTCCGCCGGACTGCGCCGGCAGTGCAAGACTGCGATCCAGATAGATCCCACACTGGGGATCCTTCACGGCCTGTTCACCAATCGACCTGATCCCTCCGGAACGCACGTCCCTCCGGTGTCGCCGATTCCCCGACGGGTTGGGGGTGGAGTTCCAGCCCAGAATCCGGGAAAAGACGGCCCGGATCACATAGAAGAGTAAGACGAAAAGAAGGAATCGAAGGATCCAGGTCATTGCGATGCCGCCCCGGTCAGATGCAACCGAGCCGTGTCGATCTGCCTCACGACATCCGCCGAGTGCGGATACTCGGGATTGGCTCTGAGGAGGCGCTCCCAAGTATCAATGGCCTTCTGGTAGTCTCCCGTTGAAAAGTGAGCGATGCCCAGGTTCTGGAGCGTCTGGGGATGATCGGGCTGCAGGTCGAGGGATTCCCGATAACGTTCGAGGGCCTTCTCGAGGCTTCCGGTGTAGAGGTAGGCCGTCCCCAGATCGGTGGAGACATGAACATCCGAGGGATCCAATGCCAGCGCCTCCTCATACCAGGGGATGGCGGCGTCAAAGCGCTGCATGTCGTAGAAGATGTCCGCCAACTGAACCCTGGCGTCGCGGTCATGGGGGTCGTCTCGCGCGTGTTCCAGCAGATGCTGGACACGGGCCATCAGTTCGGCCGAGGGGTGATCCGAGGGAAGACCGTCATCCTGCTGGTGGGCCACCGCGGCACCCGGCGGTTGAGCCAACTGACCGGCGAAATAGCCTACGATGAAGCCGACGAGAACCCCCACAACCCCAGTGGTAATCAGTCTACGATTCACGCAGGCAGTATGTTATCATAACGCCCAATCCGGAAGGGGACGATGGTTCTCCATCGGCACGGTGGGAACGGGTCCGGCTCGCGGTGAAGGATCGGGTTAACGCGACGCGTGTAGGATTGCGGATGCGCTTATGTACCTGTATCGTGGCGAGGAAATCGGAAACCGCGAGAGGTTGACCGATATCTGTTTGAGAATTATCCTGTCTGGAGAAAGCGACCGAATTTACGATATTCTTCCTCACATCCGTGTTCTTCGAGCTCCTCGCTTTTTCCAGCCCCTGCTCCAACTTCTTGCTGACGGCAAGCCCGCCCAGAAGGCGGCCGCGGCGGCGGCGCTGGGTAACCTGGGAGACCCGGAATGCGTCGAGGCGCTCCGGAAGGCGTATGAAGGGACCCAAGGTCGGTCAAAGCGCGATTCGCGTTCCCTTCGGGCGGCCATAATCTCCGCCTTGGGCGAGGTGCCTGTGCCCGCCTCGGTCGACCTCCTGGTCGAGATTGGACGATCGAGTCAGCGGAGAGACCTCTTTAGCCCGCACCGGTCCCAGCTGGTGATTTCCGCCCTGGGCCAACTGACCCAGCAAGGTGTGCCGGCCGCGGAAGACGAGTTGATCCGCTTCCTTTCCGATGACGACCCGGCGAACCGAGCCCTCGCCGCCACAGAAGCGTCGCTGGCCTACTGGCACAGACCCAATCTGATCCCCGGCACCCTGCTGCAGCAGTTGTTCGATTTGACGTGCGACCGCTCCGACGACGTGTGCGCCGCCGCCGCCGCCGCCCTGCAGAGCCTGGCCAAGCTCGGCAACCCCAAGGCCGAGATCCTGATTGAGCAACTCCCACTGGAAGAGGAGATCGATTGAGTGCCGGGGGGGCTGGGGGATTCCAGCTT
>CAYRCA010000598.1:0-3127 GCA_964422565.1 uncultured Acidobacteriota bacterium
GGCCGCCGGAATGGCGTAGGCGTATCCGGCCATGAGGCCCACTCCGTAGGTGATCACGTCGAACATCTCCCCGTCGGGCATCTGGCCGATCCGCTCCTCCAGAAGGTCGGCGACGGGAAGCCCCGACCGGGCGAACAGCATGCCCTGGCCGTCGCCCTGAGCCCCATGACAGGGTGTGCAGTAGATCTGGTAGCGCTCCCGGCCCCGCGCTATCAGGTCCCGGCCCCCGTCGAGGGGGTTGGTGGTGAACTCCCCCGTGGGCTCCCGTCCCGTGTGGAAGCGGACATCCTCCTTCAACTCCCCCCGGGCGACGGTCCCCTCCACGGGCGGCTGCATGGCGGCCCCATCGTGAAAGAACCCGCTCTCGGCCTGAGGTCGGTACTTTGGCTGGTTGTCCATTTCCTGGATCAGCAGAATCGGAGGGCGTCGCGACGTGCACCCCCGGGCGCATCCCGCCAGCACCAGAAGGCCCAGGCAGAGAACCAGCACCCGGACCACGGACCGCGGCGGCACCCTCGCACCCTTCACCTTCGTTCGACTCGCCGCCACGGTCAGGCCTCCCCCCATCCCGGATTCGGGTTGCGCAGCTTGGCCAGGTACGACGTGCGCGGACGGTTGTACAGTTCCGCCAGGAGAATGTAATCCCGGTTCTGCTTCTTGAGCGAGGAGACGCGGCTTTCGGGGTCGTTGATGTTGCCGAAGACGATGGCGTCGGCGGGGCAGGTCTGCTGGCAGGCGGTGCGGATCTCGCCGTCCCGCACGCTCCGGTTCTCCCGCTTGGCCCGAATTTTGGATTCATTGATGCGCTGGATGCAGTAGGTGCACTTTTCCATGACGCCCCTGGACCGGACGGTGACATCGGGGTTCATGGCCATTCGGGTCAACTCGGGCAGATCCCGAGTGTAGTTATAGAAGTTGAAACGCCTCACCTTGTAGGGACAGTTGTTGGAGCAGTATCGGGTTCCGATGCAGCGGTTGTAGATCATCGCGTTGATCCCCTCCCGGTCGTGGACCGTGGCTGCGACGGGGCACACCTGCTCGCAGGGCGCGTTCTCGCAGTGCATGCAGGGGACGGGCTGGAACATCACCTGGGGGTCGGCGGGCTCTCCCGCAAAGTAGCGGTCCACTCTCAGCCAGTGCATCTCTCTTCCCCGCCGCACTTGATCGACGCCGACGATGGGGATGTTGTTCTCCGCCTGACACGCCGCCACACAGGCGTTACAGCCGATGCACGCGTTGAGGTCGATGGTCATGCCCCACTGGTATCCCTCGTCGAAGGGGTAGGGCGGTTCCCACAGGGGAGCGGGCTTGAGCGAAGCGTCCGCCGCCGAGGCGAAGTCGGGATCGTTCCGGTATTCCTCCAGGGTGGCTTCCCGCACCAGGGCTCGGCCCTCCATCGACCAGTGCTCCTGGGTCTGGGCGAGGCGGTGAAGGCGTCCCGTCTTCTCCAGCCGGAGGCCGCCGTCGATAAAGGGCGCCCGGGAATCGCGCAGAAGGTAGGCGTTGGCGCCCACGTCCCGACCCACCAGGCCGGAGTCGGTCCTCCCGTAGCCCGCCGAGACGGCGATGGAGCCATCGGCCTGACCCGGCAGCAGCCACACCGGCGCCTCGACCGCCCGGCCCCCAAGCTCCAGTCGAACGATCTCGCCGCTTTTCAACCCCAGAGTCTCGGCGGTGGCGGGGCTGATCAGGGCGGCATTGTCCCAGGTGATCTTGGTGATGGGGTCGGGCAACTCCTGCAGCCATCCATTGTTGGCGAACCGGCCGTCGTGGACGGAGGGGGATATGTGAAAGGTCAGCTCCAGCCCGTCGCCCGCCCGGGACGCGTCGGCCGGCCCGGGATAGGCCGCCGTCGCCTCATACCGGATCTCCGGCGTTTGCGGCTCTCCGGCGCTGCCCTCGAGGATGCCGTCGTGGAGGACCCTTCGCCAGGCGGGCTCAAAATCCTCTCCGGCCAGAAGATCCCGCCTCCAGGTCTCGCGCACGAGATCGTATCCGCGGACCTCCTCGTCGGCGACAAGCAGTCCCAGGACCTCGAGGTTGCTCCGGCTGTCGAACAGGGGCGCGATGAGCGGCTGAACCACTCCCGCCGCGCCGTCGGCGGCCCGAACGTCGCCCCAGGCCTCCAGGAAATGGGACAGGGGCAGGTGCCACTCCGCCGCGCGCGCCGTCTCGTCGACGTAAAGACCGGCGTGGACGGTGTGCTCGACCTCCCGCAGAGCCTCCGAAAACTCAAGATCGGCCGGCGCGTTGTAGACGGGATTTCCCCCCAGCACGATCAGGCTGCTGATCCGCCCCTCCCGCATCTCCTCCGTCAGCGACCTCAGATCCGCCGCGGTCCCCCACCGGGTGTCGGTGATCTCATAGGGAAGACAGGTGTTGCCGAGCCCCCCCAGGACCCCGTTCAGGGCCGTCACCAGGGCATGGACCTCCGGCGGCTGCCGGCTTCCCGCCAGAATCAGGGCTTCCCCCGGGGACGCCGCGAGGTCCTCGGCAATCAAGCCGATCTTCCCTCGGATCTTCTCCGGCAACTCGTCCGGTCCGAGCGATCCCGCCAGGGGAACCGCGCGTCCCCGCCGGCCCAGTTCCGCGGCCAGAGCCAGAAGAAAGCGGGAAATCAGGCGGCCTGGCAGGGCAATTCTGTGGTCGGCGTTGGCGCCCGTCAGCGTCAGGGTGCTTTCCACGACGTAGAGGCGGTTCATCGCGTCGGAAGTCCCCGTCATTCTCCGACCCTCGGCGAACCCTCGAGCCCCGGCCACCGCCTCGCTCTCGGTGAGCAGGAAGTCGGCGTCCAGGGCGAGGATGGTTCGGGCTCGCTCAAACCGATATACGGGACGCAGGTTCAAACCCGTTGCCCGGCGCATTCCCTCGAAAAGGTTCTCGTCTCCGAAGGGGTCGTAGCTGACCCAGCGGGCTTCGGGAAATCGTTCCTGAAGGCGCCCCGCCAGACGGAACAGGCTCGGAGACGCGAACGCTTCGCCGAGGACCGCCAGCCCGGCCCCCCGTGAATCCTCGAAGCGGCGGGCCTGATCCGCCCAGAAGCCGGCGAAATCCTCATGGTTCGCAGCGTGATGCGGGTCCCCGGGGGACGACCTCCGCAGGGGCCGCCGGGAGCGGTCCGGATCGT
>CAYRCA010000599.1:0-2038 GCA_964422565.1 uncultured Acidobacteriota bacterium
TGTTGTTTGAGAAACCGGGTTAGAATAACCGCCCAACTGCGATAAGGAGGAACGAGAGGTCTCGAGGTCCAGACTGATCATGGACATCCAGCCCGTTGCTCCAAGGACCGGTGGAGTTGGCTCAGGACAACGTTGGGCGTGAGGTCGTGTCCACATTTCGGAGCGGCAGGATCCTCCCGGGAGAGGGGACGCGGGTAACCTTCGCGTCGGCGGACCTGAGCCGGACCTACGTTCCCGGCAGGGGGCTTCCCGGGTCTCTGGCCCTCCACGGAGTCGCACTCACTCTTCTTCTTCTCTCCCCGGTCTCGCCCAGCCCCGGGGAACCGTTTGAGCCTCGTCATCGAGCCACAATCGATGATCGCTCACAGGAGGAGATTCGGTCGGTAATGTGGCTTCCGCCCATGGGAGGCGCCAGGCAGCGCGAGGCACAGGTTGTGGATCCATCTCCCGACGAGTCCCCGACAGCCTCGCCGCCGCGGAGCAGGGGGCTTGTGTATCCCGGGCCGCAGGAGATCATCTCTGACCCTCCAGAGCCGACGAACCTCATTCAGACGCTTCTCCAGCCGGAACTTGAGGACTTGCCGATACTAAGACCCCCTCTGGCCCTTCCCAGTGTCGTCATGACGGCGAGCCCCGTTCGCGTCCCCCGTCCCGAGCCTTTACGACTGACGGCCGAAGTGCAGGATCGGCTTGAATCCGAGTCGCCCCCATCAACGGAGACTCCGCGGTTGGCCGACCCCGATCCCCTCCTTCCGCTGCCCCCGAGGAGGCCGTCGTTCCGAACCCCTGTCGCGGAAACAGCTGCCCCGCCTTTGAGGGCCGCGACGCCCCCCGACCCGTCGCCAGATCTCTTGGGGCAGGCAAAGATCGAACCCCTGCCGCCAAGATTGGATCGGGATCCTTTGCCCATGCCCGAAGCGATCCCGCCGGACACTGTTGCGCGGGCTCCCGTGGTGGAATCTCCGGAACCACCGGTCGATCTCGTTGAGATGGAGCTCGCCGGAAGGGAGCCTCAGCCGGGCATTCGGGACCCGTCCGTCGAGACCCCCGACATCGTCGAAGCCGAGGAACCGCGTTCGGCGCAGTCGTCCAGCGAGGAGACAGTGCCGATCGAACCCGTCCCGACGGCTGGCCTCGATCCGCCGGGTTCCTCCGACACCGCGGAGGTGGCGGAATCGGCCGCTGAGCCCGCCGAAATCGGCGAAGCGACTGATCTGCGCAGCTTGCTGGCGTTGACGCCGCTGCCGCTATGGCGAGAGGGGCCGATCGAGGTGCCCCTCGGTGAGGCGCGCGGGCGTTTCGCGATTTCGCCTGAACCGGATCTCGAACCGTCTGAGACGGAACCCGGCGCGGCGCTTGGGGAACCGACTTCGGAAATGGTGCTCGGCGATCAAGTTGCGGGCCCCGAGGGAGATGAGGGTGCGGATGCCGGGGATTCCGGCCCGGTAGTCTCCATAAGTTTCGGGCGGAGGACTGCTCCTTCAGGAACCGGCGCTGGTGTGGAAAATGGGGGCGGCGGCCCGTCCGGCTCGGGATCCGCGTCCGAAGCGGGCTCGGAATCCGGCCCCGGAGCGGGTGTGGGCTCCGGCCGACAGCCTTTTGCCGGAATAACGATTATTGGAGGGGTCGGCGCAACCGGAATTGCCGACAGTCCCTCTCGGGTTGTGCAGACTCCGGCTCCGGTGAAGGCGGCTTACGGTCTGTACGTTGTTTCGACCGAGAGCAGCGGCGGGGGGCTACCCTCGTTCGGTGTCTTTTCCGATGAGCAGGTCTATACAGTGTTTCTCGACATGAGAGAGACCCTGACCGATACGGCTCCCTCATGGACCCTCCAATACTCCGGACTGCCCGGCTCTGCCGTTCACGCGGATCCCGAGGAAGATCTCGACGACGGTATCCAGCAAGGACTCGTGCTGCCTTTCCCGGCCGTTAGGAAGAGGCTGGCCCTGCCTCCCGATGTGACACGCCCGTACCTGGGTCAGATGGTCATCGTTTACGGGGTGGTCAATCCCGAAGGCAGAATGGAGGAGCTGGAGGT
>CAYRCA010000599.1:2048-3126 GCA_964422565.1 uncultured Acidobacteriota bacterium
AACGAACCCATCTTGGACGCGCTGAGCGAATGGGTTTTCCGGCCGGCTGTCCTCGACGGTAATCCCGTTGCAGTCAAAACCCTGCTGGGGATTCCATTGTGGTTGCCCGAACCGTGAGACCGGGAGCCTTCATGTACCCCTCCTGAGGAACTCCGGCTGCGCAGGGTATTGACGCAGGCAACCAGGACCACACCATTGAGAACGACTACGCCCAAGGCACAGATGAAACCGACCGCCGCCGAGATGCTGAATTCGGTCCTTGAGCGTGTGGTGGAATTGTCGAGCCTCCTCTTTTCATGTTGAGGGGCGCTGTCGCCCGTAGACCGTGGGCGGACCTGTCCCCAAGGCATTCGAAGGCCGAAAGCTGCCGCCGGACTGCGAGAAAGAGGGCGGCAAACCCTCCCTGGCGCCGGGGCCGGGCGCTCCCGGACGCAGCCCGGGAGGTTAATGTTAATCGGTGAGAACCGATGTATCCTTGAACCTCCTTTGAACCATTTTCCTTCGGGTTTTCGCTACTGGAATCGAACAAGGTATTCACCGTTGGGAAAGGGAACCTTGGCAGAGGGAGCGTCGATGACACGGCTCAGACTGATGTGTGTTCTGGCGCACCCCGATGACGAATCGCTGGGTTTGGGAGGAGTGCTGGCCAAGTGCGCCGCCGAGGGGATTGAGACCTGCCTGGTCACCGCCACCCGGGGAGAGCGAGGACGTCACGGGAGGGGCGAGCATCCTGGTGTTGAGGCGGTGGGAAGGATCCGCGAGGCTGAACTGCGGGCCGCCGCCGAGACGCTAGGGCTCAAGGAGGTTCACCTTCTGGGATACATCGACGGCGATCTCGACCAGGCGGACCCCGGGGAGGCCGTCGAGAGGATCGTCGCGCATATACGGCGTTTCAGGCCCCAGGTGGTGGTCACTTTCGGGCCCGACGGCGCCTACGGCCATCCCGATCACATCGCCGTCTCTCAATTCGCCACCGCGGCGGTCGCGCTACCCGTCAGCTTGGATTCCCCATCCTGGTTCTCGACCAGGAGGTCGATGTCGGCGGGCCCGACGTCGTCGTCGTGCTCCTCGATGACGA
>CAYRCA010000600.1:0-3124 GCA_964422565.1 uncultured Acidobacteriota bacterium
GAGGCTTTTGCCTACCTCAAGCTGGCTTTTCTTTTGGCGATCGTTCTCGTCTACCTCGTGATGGCGGCGCAGTTCGAGTCCTTCAAGTATCCCTTCCTGATCATGTTCTCCCTGCCGCTGGCTTCGACCGGCGTCGTACTGATGCTGTTCGTCACCGGGACGAACTTCAACATGCAGGCGTTTATCGGTCTGATCATGCTGGTGGGCATCGTGGTCAACAACGCCATCGTGCTGGTCGACTACGTGCTGCAGTTGCAGCGGATCCATGGTCTTGGGTTGACCGAGTCGCTGATCACCGGCGGTCGAAGGCGCCTACGGCCCATCATGATGACGACCACGACGACCGTGCTGGCCCTGACGCCCATGGCGCTGGGAATCGGGGAGGGCGGAGAACTCCAGGCGCCCATGGCCCGCGTGCTCATCGGAGGGCTTCTGTCCTCGTCGCTTATCACGCTTTTCCTGATCCCGACCTTTTTCCACATGATGGAGACGGTCCGGTTGAGGCGTCCCAGAGAGGTCGAAGCGCCTGCGGCGGAACCGGCCATGGGCTAGTTCCCGCGAGGCTTACCAGAAGACACGTACGGGATACTGGGAGATCCGCGGATCGGGCGTCGCGATCACAAGCCCGTCGGCAATCGCCTGGCACACCAGCATTCGGTCGAAGGGGTCGCGGTGCAACACCGGCAGGCGGGAGAGATAGAATCCATGCGATTCGTCCAGAGGAAGCGCGGCTATTCCATGTCCCTCCCGGTAACCCACTACGAAGCGCTCCGGCGATTCGGGCAGAGGCAGTTTGCCGAGGGCGTGCTTCAATGTAATCTCCCAAGCCGAAACCGCGCTCAGTAAGACCTCGTTCTCGGGATCTCTCACGGCCGCGCGCGCGGCTGAGGACACGTCTCGGCTGCCCTCGACGATCCACAGAAAGGTGCAGGTGTCGAGGAGAATTCTCAAGCGCCTTCGCCCTCGAACAGTTCGAGCAGATCGTCCGGAAGGGGCTCGAAGAAACTCTCCGGAACCGAGAACTTTCCGGCTCCGAGACCGAACGGCCGAGGCGTGGTTCGCGTCGCCGGCAGCGGACGGATCTCGGCGATCGGACGGTTGCGTCGGCAGAGCACGATCGTCTTCCCCTCTTCCAGATGCGCCAGGTATCTGGACAGGTGGGTCTTGGCCTCATGCACGTTCAGCTTAATCATGAGTCAAAAATAAACTAGATTTCGAACTAGATCAAGCTTCGGGAAACACTGCCCTGGGCGTCCTGGCCGGCGGGACTTTTGGCGGCCCGGGACAACCCGGCGCAGCCTCGCCTCGGTACCGTCCCGACGTCGCCTTCAGCCGCCGCTTCGCGTTGCCGACACATCTCGCTCTCGACGGGGAAGCAGCCTTCTCCTTATCCTCAACCCCAGCCAGAGCCCGGGCAACAGACCGGTCACAAAGATCCATCCCGACAGGGCGAAGGCCATGATTCCCGACAGCAACGTGCCGATCGTACATCCCAACGAGATCATGGCGCCGAATCCCAGCAGGACTCCCCCCGTGAAAGCCAGTGGGAAAGCCGCCGGCCGATCCAGTCTCGGCCGAAACCGACCCGCCCCGAGAGCGGCCGCGAATGCCCCCAGAACGAGCGCCAGCACAAAGATTCCGTTGTCGGAAAGAAAGCGCTCGGTGACCTGAGTGGAACAGCCGGCAAAACCGTCCAGTCCCTCCAAACGTTCCGGAAGCAGGCCGAAGCGATCCGATATCCGGCGGGAGATCCGCCCTAATTCGGCCGTAACCCCCAAAGGCTGGGTTCTCAGATAAGCGAACGTGCCGAGAATCCCCACCCCGAGCCCGCCGATCCAGGTCGGCCACCGATCGACGAGCACCGCCCGCGTCACGCGCGAGAGGCTCAGCTTCCCGCCCGCCGAAGCAGGCTTGGCGGGAAGGAGGCGAATCAGTGCGACGGCAAGCACGGCCAGCAGGCCCAGCTGAAGGGTCAGCGAACCGATGTAGCCGAACCGGGCGGGGAGCCAGACAACCGGGGCCGTCGCCACCACGGTCAAGTAGAACCAGTTCCAGGTCAGGAAGCCCAACCCGAAGCCGACGCAGGCCCCAATCAGGGCGATCGGGGCCAACAGGGAGCCCTCGCCGAGTCGATACAGATGGGCGCTGATGCACGATCCCGACAGGGCCATCCCCAAGCCGAAGGCAAGCCCGCCCAGAAGCAGGTGCCAGCCGACCGGACCGATATGGGCGTCGGGCGGCAGATGACCCGCCGCGGGATCGGCGATCCAGGAGCCGAAGACCACCTGGTAGCCGACGCTTCCGACAACCAGGGCGGCCAGTATACCGAACAGCGCCCTCGAGTCGCGCTCCTCCAGAAACTCGCGGAGGATGCAGAAAAAGCAAAACCGGGAGCGCTGCAGCAGAACCCCGAAGACCGCGCCGGCGATCAGGGTGAAGGAGCCCTCCCGGCCGTACTCCGGGTGATCGTGCAGCTGGAATCCCGCGTAGGCCAGAACCGCCAGCACCACCAGCGCGAGGGTCCAGCCCAGGCCCCCTTTCCGAGGACTCTCAGCCATCTGGGCCGGGCGACCTCCCGACGGTTCGGCGCACACCCTACTTGCCGGTCCAGACCGTTCCCGACGGATTGGCGATGGGAACCCCAACCGCGTTGCCGTATTCGGTCCAGGAACCATCGTATTGAATGGCCTCGTAGCCGAGGAGGTTCCTCAGGACGAACCAGCTGTGGCTCGAACGCTCCCCGATCCGGCAGTAAACGATCACCGGCTTCGAGCCGTCGACGCCAGCCGCGGCGTAGAGTTCCCTCAGCTCCTCGCGCGACTTGAAGGTCCCGTCATCCGGGTTGACCGCCAGATTCCACGGCACGTTCACAGCGCCGGGGATATGCCCGGCTCGGATGGCCAGTTCCTGGATTCCGGGAGGAGCGAAGATCTTGCCGGAATACTCGTCGGGGGAGCGAATATCGAGCAGCTTGGAACCGCCACCCTCGACGGCTTTCAACACGTCGGGCAGCCGCGCCCTGAGCGAGGAATCGACCTTCTCTACCCTGTAGCTGGTCCGCGTCACCGACGGAGCCCGGGTCGACGTTGGACGCCTCTCCAGTTCCCACTTCTTCCGCCCGCCG
>CAYRCA010000601.1:0-1192 GCA_964422565.1 uncultured Acidobacteriota bacterium
AACTCCTAACTCCTAACTCCTAACTCCTAACTCCTAACTCCTTGATCATGCCCCGCCTCCTCCCCCTCCTCCTTCTCGGCACCATCGCCACGGTCGTGGCCGCCTTCGCCTGGCTCGTGGTGGACGCCGGGGAGTTGCGGACCCTGTCCCCCCATCAGCCCGGCCGGTGTCGGCCCGTGTTGGGGGTCCACAGTTCGGAGGATATCCAGATCGATCCATCGAGCGGGATGGCCTATATTTCCTCCGGCTTTCTCGCTCCGTCCGCCGACGGAGAGGTCCGCCGGGGCGCCATCTTCGGCTACGATCTATCCGCGATGCCCGAGGCTCCGGTGGACCTGACCGGGGAGATTCCCTTCGACTTCAACCCACACGGGGTTCATCTGTACGAATCGCGGGGGCGGCAAAGGCTCTTCGTGGTCAACCGCCGCGCCGACGGCGACTTCGTGGAGATCTTTGACGTATCGGGTCGCTCGCTGGTCCACCGGGAGTCGATCTCCGGCGGGGAGTTTTACGGGGTCAACAACATTCTGGCCGTGGGCGAGCGAGCCTTTTACGTCACCCAGTCCCGGGGTGCCCGGAGGCCCTCGCTCCGGAGCCTGGAGCAGGTTTTTCGACTTCCCTGGGGCCGAGTGCTCTTTTACGACGGGATGGAGTTTCGGGTAGCCGCCGAAGGATTCGCCTACGCAAACGGGATCGCGGCGAGTCCGGACGGATCTCTGGTCTACGTGGCGGCCACCCGGGGGCGGCGCATCCACGTTCTTCGAAGAGACCCGGAAACCAACGATCTGCGGAGCGAATCGGTCATCCCTCTGGACACGGCGCCGGACAACCTCACCGTCGACTCGCGGGGTCGCCTCTGGGTCGCGGCCCATCCAAAGCTGCTGACGTTCCTGGCCTATTCCCGGAATCCCGCTCTGCTGTCGCCCTCCCAGATCCTGCGGATGGACCCTTTGGAGGACGGCGGTTATGGGGTCGAGGAAGTGTACCTTTCCCTCGGGGAGTATCTTTCAGCCGCTTCCGTGGCGGTGCGTTGGCGGGATCTTCTGATCCTCGGCTCCGTTCTCGACCGGCGCTTCCTGATTTGCGAGGCCGGAGGGATCTGACGGGCGCCGCGTTTCGAGGTTCAGGGGTTCAGCGGTTCAGCGGTTCCGGAGTTCGGGGGAGAGTACCGCCGCCGGCTCGGCGGCAGCGG
>CAYRCA010000601.1:1292-3121 GCA_964422565.1 uncultured Acidobacteriota bacterium
CGACGGCGACAGGCAGGGATGCCCGTCGTCCCCCTTTCGCCGGCCCCGAACTCGGAAACTCGAACCCACCCCGGAACCCCGGAACCGCTGAACCCCTGAACCTCTGAACCCCTGAACCCGGAACCCAGAGGAGGCATGGGTCCCGCCGGCGGGCGGTGATAAGATCGGACCCGCTTTGGGAGGCTTCTCGATCAGCGAACGACTGTTTCGGCTGAGGGAGAGGGGGACCCATGTCAGGCGGGAGGTCGTCGGCGGCATGACCACCTTTCTCACCATGGCCTACATTATCTTCGTCCAGCCCCTGATTCTGGGGGAGGCGGGCATGGATATGGGCGCCGTCATGGTGGCCACCTGTCTCGCCAGCGCTCTGGCCTGTTTCACCATGGCCTTTCTGGCCAACTACCCCATCGCCCTGGCGCCCGGCATGGGCAACAACGTCTTCTTCGCGTACACCGTGGTTCTCACGCTGGGCTTTGGCTGGGAGGAGGCGCTGGGGGCGATATTCCTCTCCGGCGCCCTTTTTGTGCTCCTCTCCTTGGTGGGCTTTCGGGAAGCCATCGTGAACGCGCTTCCCGGCACCCTCAAGTACGCCATCGCGGTGGGCATCGGACTACTGATTTCCATGGTGGGATTGCAGTGGAGCGGGCTGGTTGTCGCCCATCCCGCCACTCTCGTCACACTGGGAAACCTGGGCGCCGAGCCGGTGCTTCTCTCCTTGCTGGGTCTGGCGGTGACGATTTCCCTGTTCGCTCTGGGATATCGCTCCGCGCTCCTGCTCGGAATCCTGGTGAGCCTGGGTGTGGGTCTACTGACGGGACTCATCGGCTTCGCGGGCGTGGTCGGTCGGGTGCCGTCCCTGGAGCCGACCTTTCTGAAACTGGACATCCCGGGGGCGTTGAGGCCGGAGATGCTCTCGGTGGTGTTCGTCTTCTTCCTCCTTGACCTTTTCGACACCGTCGGCACGCTGACCGGCGTCAGTCAGGAGGGGGGTTTTCTGCGTCCCGACGGAACCCTGCCCAAGGCGCGGCAGGCGCTGCTCTCCGACGCGGTCGGGACTCTGGCCGGCAGTCTGCTGGGAACCTCCACGGTCACCAGTTACGTGGAAAGCGCCGCCGGCATCGCCAGCGGGGCGCGCACCGGACTGGCGAACCTGGTGACCGGCTGCCTTTTTCTGGCCGCCTTGTTCTTCGCCCCTTTCCTCCAGATGATTGGAGGTGGAATCGAAAGCGACGGCCGGAGCCTGTATCCCGCGATCGCCCCCGCCCTGATCGTGGTGGGCTGTCTTCTCATGGCGAGCGTGCGCAACATTACCTGGTCCGACTTCACCGACGCTTTTCCCGCGTTTCTCACCATCCTGGTCATACCGCTGACCTTCAGCATCACCGAGGGGATCGCCTTCGGCTTCATCTCCTTCACGCTGCTGAAGGTGGTTGCCGGCCGGGGCAGGGAAGTCCCCTGGCTGTTGTCGGTCTGCGCCGGGCTCTTCGTGCTCCGATATGTGTTTCTGTAGCGGCGGTGCGGCGCCCCGGTGTTGCCCCGTCGGACCCGTCAGGAGTTCGGCTGCCGGCCAACGGAATCCGACTCGCCCGACCGGATCTGCTCCAGCAGACGGTACGCCCACTCGAGGTCCTCCGGGTCCTCGACGAACCGTCTGCGGACGCGCCCGTTGCGCAGTTCGGTGAGAACCGGATACCGGCGGAGAAACCCCTCCAGGGCCGCCTCCAGAAATCCGCCGGGGTCGGGAGTGTGCGTGCCGACCAGGCCCTGGGCGGCTTTCCTCAGGTGGTCCAACCGTCCGAAACCGATTCGAAAAAAGGAGACTAGAAAGT
>CAYRCA010000602.1:0-3111 GCA_964422565.1 uncultured Acidobacteriota bacterium
CAACTCCTCCCAGCGAACCTCCGACGATAGCAAGGGGCCCGGACAAGCGCCACTCGTTCTCCTTGCGATCCGAGAAGGCGAAGATTTCTGCTGTCGATGATAGAATCCGAGGATTTAGCGGAGACTAAGGTACGGTGGGCTTAAGAAACTCGGCGGTACGGCTGTCGGTGTGATCGTCGGTCGTCGAGCGACGCACACTATCCGGGGCCCATGCTCGTGTGGTTAGGGGCCCAGGCCACTTTGCGGCATGGGAACAGCCGAAGATCTTCGTGGAAGAGGTTCGCGCGGGATTCAGATCACTGCGCGGATAGTGGCCAAGATCCTCCACGATGTCACCTGCCCTGTATTTGGCGGTGCCCTGCGAAATATAGCGTTCAAAGGCGTATCCGGGTACGCCGGTTCGAATCCTTACAGGAGCCGGTTTGAGAACCGATTGAGGGCGACGAAGCGCGTCTCTGCAGAAGACGAGGCGCAGTGGGGCGAGATCTCGACGTGGCTGTATACAGCGGCGCAACTTTAGCAAGAAGTGCTTTTCAACAATAGCTGGAAATTTATGGGAGGAGTTATGGAAACTACAGAACTCGCAAAAGGCGAACCAGTAGACATGAAGCTCGAAGTCGTGGTGCTCAGCGTTTCCGACGTCGACCGCGCCAAAGCGTTCTACGAAAATCTCGGCTGGCGGCTCGAGATCGACGTGGCGGCGGGCGACTTCCGCGGCGTGCAGATGACGCCGCACAACTCGGAAGCCTCGATCATATTCGGCAAGGGAGTCCCGTCCGGAAAGCCCGGCTCGGCAGACAGCCTGGTCCTCGCCGTCGACGACATCGACGCCGCCCGCAACGACTTGATCGCCCGCGGCGTCGACGTGAGCGAGGTCTTCAACTACGGACGGGAACGGCTGGCTGCTCCAGGAGATCAAGACGCGGCTTCCCGGCCGCGAATGGAAGTCGACGCGAGCACGAACTGCCGGTGTCGGGAGCCTTGCAGAGCTCCTCCGCGAGACGGCACAGCACCATGACCGCTATGAGAAGACGCACGCCGAGCACCACTGGTGGGACTGGTATGCCCCCTACCTGAGCGCGCGTCAGAACGGCAGCAGTCCGGAGGAGGCAGCAGCCGCCGCCGACCGCCACATGGAGGAGCTGCATCATGTTCTCCCCCGGTGACGCCGTTCGAGTGGCCGAACTCACCGAGTACGCCGCCGCCAGGTGAGTGTTCTTCTCCCTCTACAGCGGGACCGCCGGAGGAAACCATCACCACCGTAACCACACTGTGGACGCATGGGAGGAACAAACATGGCAGATCCCATTCTGGTTACGGGCGCGGCTGGCCGCGTCGGCGCGGTAGGGCGCACAGTCACCGAACTGCTGTTGAAGCAAGGCAAAGCGGTGCGTGCGATGGTGCGAAATGAAGACGAACGCGCGCAGGCATTGCGCGACATGGGTGCGGAGGTCGTGGTCGGCAATCTGCTCGATCTCGATTCGATGCATCGGGTGATTGCCGGCTGCGAGAGGTAATCATGGCCGCACGATCTCCTTCACAAAGATACGACGCGATTGTCATAGGGACCGGACAGGGAGGCAAGCCGCTGGCGGTCGCGTTGGGACAGGCGGGTTGGAAGACGGCTGTCATCGAACGCAGTCATGTTGGCGGCTCTTGCGTCAATCGGGGTTGCACGCCAACGAAGACCATGGTAGCTAGCGCAAGAGTGGCCTACCTGGCAAGGCGCGGGGCGGACTATGGCGTCGGCTGCGGGACCGAATCCGTCGATCTCGGCAGGGTGATCGAGCGAAAGCAAGAGGTCGTAGAGACGTTTCGAGGTGGCGTCCTGCGGTCGTTGGAAACGACGGAGAACGTCACTCTCATCCACGGGACGGGGCGTTTCCTGGGTCCGCGAGAAATCGAGGTGGCCACCAATGGCGGGGACCTGCTTCATCTGCTCGCGGACAAAATCTTCATTAATACCGGGGCGCGCCCTTCCACACCCCCAATCGAGGGACTCGACAAGCTCCCAAAGCTGGATTCGACGAGCATCCTGGAATTGACCGAATTGCCTGAACATCTCCTCGTGATGGGTGGCGGCTATATAGGCCTCGAATTCGGGCAGATGTTTCGCCGGTTCGGAAGCAAGGTGACGATCATCCAAAGAGGTGGGCAATTGCTCTCCCGCGAGGATCCTGATGTGGCGGAGGAACTGAAGAAGATCCTGGAGGACGACGGAATCAGGGTGTTGGTGGCCACCGGAGTCACGAGGGCCGAGCGCGGGGAGGCGGAGCGAATTCGACTTCATGCTACGCGCGACGGGGAAAATCTGCTCCTGGGGGGCTCCGATCTACTCGTCGCTGTCGGAAGAATCCCGGAATCCGCCTCTCTTAACCTTCGGGCGGCCGGAATCGAGCCTGATAAGGAGGGCTTCATTCCGGTTAACGCAAGGCTGGAAACCAGTGTTCCGGGCATTTTCGCGATGGGAGACGTGAAACCCGGCCCTGCCTTCACTCACATCTCATACGACGATTTCCGGATTCTAAGGACGAATCTCCTCGAGGGGGGAAACGCGACAACGAAAGGGCGGCTGGTTCCTTACACGGTTTTTACCGATCCACAGCTCGGCCGCGTAGGGCTGTCGGAAGAGGAGGCGAGGCACGACGGACGAAACTTCCGAGTCGCCAAGATGCCGATGAGCTACGTGGCGAGGGCCATCGAGCTGAACGAGACGCGCGGTTTCATCAAAGTGCTTGTGGATCCTGCATCCGAGAAGATATTGGGATGCGCCGTGCTGGGGATCGAGGGCGGGGAGATCATGTCAATGCTGGAGATAGCGATGATCGGCCATGTCTCCTACAAGAAACTCAAAGAAGGAATCTTCGCCCATCCGACCCTGGCCGAATGCCTGAACAATCTTTTTGCGTCCATTTGAGAAGCTGTTTCAAGAAGGAGGAACCCTTATGAGACAGATCGCTTTCTTGCTGATTGCAGCTGCAATATTGGTCGGCGTTGTCACATTCTCAGTCCAACGAACTGGGCATGCCCATCAAGAGTCCACCCCGATCTTCGTAACCGAAATTCCCCCCGGATACCGCGACTGGAGGTTGATCTCCGTGGCCCACGAAG
>CAYRCA010000603.1:0-3108 GCA_964422565.1 uncultured Acidobacteriota bacterium
GACGCCTGAAGACCGCCACTCCGCTTACTCCCTCACGGGCGAAGATCCGGGGTTGAGCCGCGCCGATTACGAGGGCGCGCTGCGCGCGTTTCGCAATGCCCTCCGCGGTGGGGAGGCGCCGTCCGCCGATATCCTCCTCGGTGTGGCGGAGGCGCAGCGGGGGCTGGGTCATCACCAGGAGGTGATCAAGGTCGCCGAGCGATTACTGGCCGTCGCCGGGGACGACACGGCTCTGCGCGTCCGAACCCACAACATGAAGGGCGTGGCCTTGACGGCCCAAGCCGGTCCGAACGACCACAAGAGGCTGGCGGCGGCCGAGCGGGAATTCCGTCAGGCGCTGGAATTGGCGGCGGACAACTGGCGCGTCGCGCTCAACCTGGGCGTCGTCCTGCTGCGGCAGGGCCGCGACGAGGAGGGAGTCGGCCTGCTGAGAACTCTCTTGGGGCCGGCCGGCGGCTCCCCGGAATCGCATCGGATTCGACGATTCATCGAGAACCCGCGCCGGGCGCGCGAGCCATACGCGCCCGAGTTCTCCCTGGTGACCCGTGACGGCGAAGAGCACAGTTTGGGGAGTCTGCGCGGCAAGGTCGTCTTGCTCGACTTCTGGGGAACGTGGTGCCCGCCCTGCGTGGAGGCGCTGCCCGGGCTGACCCGGCTTCACAACCGTTACACCGACCAGCCGTTTGTCCTCCTCGGTATCAGCTCGGACCACGACGAGGATCGCTGGCGCGACTTCGTTGAGGAGCGCGGGCTGAAGTGGCCGCAACACCTCGACAGAGACGCCGGCATTCAGCGCCTGTTCGAAGTGGACGGGTTCCCCACCTATATCGTCCTTGACCCCGAGGGAATCATCCGTTATCGAGGGGTCGGCGGCGGCGGCCAGAGCCTGAGTCGCCTCGATTCTGAAATCCGAGAAGAATTGAAGCGCTGGGCGGGAGCACGGAAACAAGAGGCGAGATGAGAGGCATTCTCGGATCCTGCGTAATGGGAAAGCCGGGCGCATACTCGGTTCGGCCCGTAAGGTAAAACGAGCCTTCCGAATCGAGAGCCACCGAATTGCACTCGTCGCCGCCCGAGCCGCCGAGGAAGGTGGGCATCGGAAGCCCGAGCGTCTCCCCGTCCACTCGTCACACAGTCATAGCCACCTCCGAACACCTTCTGGAGAGGATCAACCTGGGGGAAATCCTCAGAGTCGGTCCGCCCCGCGAGGATGAGATCGCCACCTTGATCGATTGCCAACCCTCTATAAGGGCAGCCTCGGTAAGTTTTGGCGCATCGGATGTTGGGAGTCGGCATGAAAGAAGCTTACCCCCCGCGACCTCCGCGCCCAACCTGTCGTCGGGAAGAGTGACCCGGAAGGCTCGAGCTCGGAACAAGAGCTCGGAACAAACGTTGACAGATTCCCATCCAGATTGTATGGTTTTCCATATGAAGACTACCCTGAACATCGACCCTACGGTGATGGTCCAGTTGAAGCGCGAGGCCGCCCGCCAGGGGCGGACCATGTCGGAACTGGTGGAAACCGCACTCCGCCAGTTGCTCCAGTCCCGCCCGCGCGAAGGGAAGTTGCCGCCGCTGCCGACGTTCCGAAGCGGGGGCGCTCGGGTCGACATTGGCGACCGGGACGCACTGTATCAGGCCATGGAGGGGCGCTGATGTTTGTCGTCGACACCAACGTACTGGTCTACGCCGCCGATGGGGATTCACCCAACTACCCCCGCTGTCGGGAATTGCTGGAACAATGGCGCCGCCAAGCCGGAGCGTGGTACCTGACCTGGGGGATCGTTTATGAATTCCTGCGCATCACCACTCATCCCAGGGTTATGCGGAAGCCGTGGTCGGTGCTCGAGGCGTGGAGCTTCCTCGAAGCCCTAATGGCCTCGTCCGGGATCGGCGTCCTAGTCGAAACCGAGCGGCATTCAGCCGTCGCCGCCGAGGTCCTCACGGATCATGCCCACCTTTCCGGAAACCTCCTGCACGATGCCCACACCGCCATTCTGATGCGGGAACACGGCGTCTCACGGATCTACACCCGCGACGCCGACTTCCACCGGTTCTCCTTCCTCGAACCTCTCGATCCCCTCCGCTCGGCGGGATAGGCGACTGTCTGGCTCGCCTTCGGCTCGTCGCCGCAGGCACCTTCGGATCCGGACAGAAGTGCGCCATGCCCTTCAGCAGGCAAACGTCTTCGTAAGCATCGCGCAGTCCGCGGCTTCCCTCCCAGACGTTGAAGTGGCGCTCCGCCAGCAGCTTTGCGGCGTCGTCATACTTCCCCATTTGCACATACACAAGCACCAGCCGAGAAACGGCGTCGTCCCGATTCTCCAGGGTTGCCCGGTTCCAGCATGGCCAGCCGCTTGGCATGAGCCGTGCCGGCCCGCTGATAGAGAACATCCAAATCATAGATCAGCCGCGCGTCGGAAGGATCGCATTCGACCGCCCTCTCCATGCTGGTCACTGCCTTCGGGACGTCTTGCTCGACCTGTTGATATGCGATTGCCAGGTTCCGATGCGCCGTGGCGAAACCGGAATCGAGTGCCCGCGATTCCTCCCATTGATCGAGAGCGGCTTCGGGCTGCTCGTCGAAGATCAGATTGCCAAGGTAATAGGGCGCCCGAGCGTCGTTCGGGTTGACTTCCATCGCGCGGGTCAGAACGGCTATCGATTCCAGACGGAAGGGAAAAACGTAACGCGGGTCGGCCTTTTCCGCCCTGGCGAAATATTCAGCCCGCCGGGTCGTGTCCCCCTTCTCTCAAGGAAAGCGACTTCCGGCGGGTGTTCGGCGGACTTGTCCTGGCCATCCGCCGACACGGTCAGACCCTTTACTCGCGTCTGCCCGAGATCCGGCTCAGCTCGTCCGATTGTCTCCTTGTCGCGGTGCGAATGTGGCGACTTCGGTTTCCAGCCGATCTCCCAGCAAATCCTTCTGTAGTTCCATTTCGTACCGCGTCTGCAGGTTCATCCAGAACCTCTCCGAGGTTCCGAAGTATCTCGACAGACGCAAAGCGGTATCGGTTGTGATTGCTCGCTTTCCGTGCACAATCTCGTTGATTCTTCTCGCCGGCACACTGATATCCTTCGCCAGCCGGTACTGCGTGATACCCATCG
>CAYRCA010000604.1:0-2821 GCA_964422565.1 uncultured Acidobacteriota bacterium
ATTGCAACCGCTTGATCTCAATTCCGCGATGAACCACTGGCCGACCCACCCAGCCGATGGTAAATACTCCGGGCAATCTGCTGCGCAGAGAAAAGGAACTTAGAAAACCGAGTGGACGCACGAGGGTGCGCTTCCGGCCAAGTGAAATACCGGATCTTTCCAGAATCGTTCTTTGTTTCGGATGCGCGAAAACGATCGCAGCACAACGGGCGACGGCGTGACGTCGATTTCTAGGCCGATACAAACCCTCGTCGAAGAGATCATGGATCTGTACAACGGTCCTTCGGAAATCGGGTGAGTGGGCCACTTCCTGGGGACGGAAATAGATCCAGGAATCGGCCTCGCGCAGAGGACGCTCACTGGCGATCACTTTCAAGCCAGCGTGTTTCACCGAGCAAAAGTGAGCTTTTAGGTCTTCGAAGAGCCACCCTCGATTCTGACCCACGATATTGATCAACCGGTGGGCCGCAGGGCTTGGGGGAAGAGAAACGATGGGTCTGATTGGAGTGGCGCTGCTTCTGGGTTGAATGGTGTCCTGGATGAGCGCCTCGACCTTTTCAAGATTGCGCGAGTCTTCCAGTTTCCACTGGTTGGTCATTAACCAATACGCATAAGCGGAGAGGCAGGCTTGAGTGACAGGATTTGTGGCGTGCTTTTCGAATTCACGCCAGTCCTTCGGGAGCCGGGTCAAGAAGGGAGATACTCCATCGCGCGGCCAGAGATTCTTGCCGAGGACGATGGCGGGGACGTGCCAGATAATGCCGTCGTGGACGACATTGCTGTTCAGCGCGATGATTCCCCGGCAGCGTCCACTCTTGAGAATCTGGTGAATGTTCGCTTGGCTGTGAGGCAGAATTCGGTCCTGACGTTTGGAAAGACGGAGGCGCAAGTGCTGATGGCCGCGGCGGGTGTCGGCGGGATGCTGCTTAAAGAGGATCGGCAATGGTGGATTGGCGGCCTCGACAAAATCGACGAAGGCTTGCATTCGGCAGAATTGTTTCGGGACGTGGCGCTGAATATTCGTATCCCATTCCATTTGAAGGGGCGCCAGGAAGAATTCTTCCGGAAGAGAGGCTGCCTCTTGCAGGTCTGGACGGAGGTAATCGATTTGACAGGGTGCGCCCCCGCGAAGGTTGTCCAAGTGACGTTCCAAGGCTTGTCGCTGGGCGATGGTAAGCGGCATGCCGTTCCAAACGAACGGCGCCAAATGCGAATCCGCGTTTATTCCTTTAGAACTGATTTGGTAATCCCAACGAGGAAGCCAGGCGTGTTCGCAATAGAGCACCGGCCCGGCAGAGCGGTGCCGCCGTCCGTTCCAGACAATTGAAAGCACATCGCGCGATCCGGAAAACTGGCCGGGGTCTCGCTTCACTTGGTAACCGAGGTCTCGAGCTGTGTCGGCCAGATTGTCTAAGAAGTCACCGACAATTCCAGATGCGGTCTTTTGTACGGCAACAACAGAAACAGCACGGGCGGGCCCATTTGGTTGTTGTTTGCTGCTCTCCATTCCGTTCGCAGAATTGAACTGCGTACGCGGGAAGGCGCTTGGCCTCGACAATCCTTTGGAAAACTCGTCCAGGCTCATCTTCGGCAGAGCAACCAGGCGGCTCTCCCGGCTCAAGTTGAAAAGCTCGATGCCTTTGAACCGTGCGGCCTGCAATAGAGCGGCATATTCTTTATCAATCTGGAGGATATGCTTCGACAGCGGGTGAGCACCGGTCTTTCCGAAGAAATGATGTTCCGTCAGATCCACTCCGATGAGGCCGATCCGGCCAGCGCCTAGATGCACGGCCAGACAGACGGCGACATAAGGAGAATTCCGGGTGTAGTGAAGAACGTGGGGGTCGGAGAAATCCACGCCGCCATATTTCCCGAGCTGGAATCTGACGACGTTTGAGTGAGGGACGCCCAAGTCGAGTTGGGTGAAAAGCCGGCGGGCGCGGGAGGTCTGGATATGATGGAAACGCTCGGGCGCGAATTGCGAGCGCGGATTCACTACCACGAGGTAGGTGGGGTCAAACAGTTTCCCGACATCATTGACCCCGATGGTGATGAACCGTTCCGGGTGAGTTAACTGATTGAGCGAAGCCCCGCAACCGCAGACCAGGATGGTTTCGCCCTGATGAAGGTTGCGGAAAGAGGCCAATGATTGTAGCGGTGGCCCGCCCGGTCGATCAGCCTTCGAGAGACCTGCGCGCATTGTCGATCAAGGTCCGAGCACGTCCCGAGGAGACGTCCAGAATCTCGGCAAGGACCTCGGCTTCCATGGAGGCGACGAGCGCTGGATGATCGATCGCCCTTTCCTCCAGACGAGCGCGCAACACGGGCCCGATGCCGCTTACATCCTCCAATCGCACATTGGGGAAATCACGCGGGTCCAGCACAGCCCCACCAACGCCCGCAATCACCACACTCTGTTCAACGGTTTGGGTGCCTATGACGACGAACACTCGGTAGGTTCCAGCAGACAAGTCCGGGAACCGGAAGCTTCCCCCGGCGTTCGTGCTCGTGACCCGCGTAGCCGCTCCGCTCAAGTTCACCGTTATTCCGGGGATCGGGCTTCCCGTGACGTCCCGGACAGCTCCGACAATAGCGTTACCGACCGGCGTTGCGATGAGGACGAAATCCCCAACCGGTGGTTGCGACGGGACGACCCAGAACCACATCTCCAGGTCCCCGCCCCGCCGATCATCGCCGCTGGGAAGCCGCAAAGACGTATTTCCGGCCGGTCCCATTCTTCCAAAGACTTCGCCGTCCGCGAAAAGGTCGAGGTCTTCCAGCGCCCAAATGAAGTTGCCCTGGAGCGTTAGCCGAGCGAGAA
>CAYRCA010000604.1:2831-3101 GCA_964422565.1 uncultured Acidobacteriota bacterium
CTACACGACGCTCTTCCGTTGCCGCGTTCGAACTCGGCCATCATCTGGAAAAGTTGATGGACCAACCAGAATTGGGTTTCGTTGGAGGGCAGCCAGAGGATGCTGCTATCCTCGGCGCCGAGTTGAGCGGCCAAAACCAGCGGTTGAAAGCCGATGATTGCAGTCCCCCACAGGTCGGACTCGTCCCTGCTGAAGGGGTAAGGCAATTCCAGTATGAGAAAGCAAACCGGTTTTCCTTTCACCGCGCCGGGATCAACATCTGCATCGCGT
>CAYRCA010000605.1:0-3098 GCA_964422565.1 uncultured Acidobacteriota bacterium
CCTTCTCTCCCGGCGGCATGTATTGGGTCTGCCAACAGGACGACTACCGCGTGAAGTCTCGGTAATTCCGCGCTTCTGGGCGGGTTGCGGCCCACCGCGACCCGCCTTCTCTTTCCGCGACCCCGTCCCTGTCGACCCCCTGCTTCCCTTGATCCCACGCTCTGGAATACCCTCGTAGGGTGGAGCTTTCCGAGTTCGAATACCCTCTTCCGGAAGACCTGATCGCCCAGCGACCGGCGGAAAAGCGCGATGACTCCCGGTTGATGATCGTGCATCGTCGCTCGGGGGCGCTCGATCATCGACGTTTCCGTGACCTGCCCGATTTCCTGAGCCCGGCGGACCTTCTCGTACTGAACAACACCCGGGTCTTTCCCGCCCGCCTGGTTGGCAGGAAACCCACCGGCGGCCGGATCGAGATCCTGCTCCTTCGTCAACTCGCCGTCGATGTTTGGGAATGTCTGGCGCGGCCCGCGCGGCGCTGTCCGCCCGGGACGCGCCTGCTCTTTCCAGGAGGAACGCTGGAGGCCGACGTGGCCGAGGGGGCTGAGTCCTCGAAGCGAAGGCTCCGGTTCAGGTGGCGAGGGGATTTCTGGCGGCGGATTGAAGAGATTGGCCGGATGCCCCTGCCCCACTACATCCGCCGTCCGCAGGACGGATCGGAGGAATGCGATCGACGCCGGTATCAGACCGTTTACGCCACCCGAACGGGTTCGGTGGCCGCGCCGACGGCCGGACTTCACTTCACGGAGGAACTGCTGGATCGACTGCCCGCCCGTTGCGAGATTACTCTTCACGTCGGCTACGGCACGTTCCGCCCTGTCGACACCCGGCGGGTCGAGGATCATCGGATGGAAGCGGAGTTCTACTCGGTCAGCGAGGGCGCGGCCGAGGTCATACAAGATGCCCTCGAATCGGGGAGGAGAATCCTCGCCGTCGGAACCACAACGACACGGGTGCTGGAACACATAATGCGCACCCGGGGACGGATCTCCGAGGGCGAGGGCTGGACCGATCTGTTTATCTATCCCGGCTTCGAGTTCAACGCGATCGGCGGACTGATCACCAACTTTCACCTGCCGGGCTCGACGTTGCTGATGCTGGTTTCGGCCTACGGGGGAACGGAACTGATTCGGCGCGCCTATCGGGTCGCCGTCGAGTCGCGGTACCGATTCTACAGCTACGGCGACGCCATGCTGGTCCTCTAAATCTAAACCGAGGGCTGGCGGGTGTCGTGGGCGGCCCGACTCGGAATCCGACGAACAAGCCCGCCTGCGCCCCGACCCATCACACCCGTGTGGTCGCCGATCGCCCGCCTTCGATCAGGCGCCCCCGCGGAGCCACGCCGACTTACCGCGGATGGGCCGAGAACCGCAGGATCTTGGGCTGGACCAGCCCCTCAAAGTCCCGGTAAGCCATGCGAATCAAGTCCGTGTGGGTTCCGGCGTTGAAGGCGATTTGCTCGTCCTGGGTCAAACTCTGGGCCACATACACGTCGAACCCATAAAGATTGCCGAAGGGGGGCATGGCCCCCAGTTCGCAGTCGGGGAACAGCGACTGGAACTCAGCCTCGCTCGCCAGGTCCACCTGATCACTCCCGATGGCGGCCTTGAGTTTGTCGAAGTCGACCTTGTAAGGCGCCGGCAGGACGGCCATGGCCAAGGCGCCGTCCACCTTCACAATGACGGTTTTCGCCAACTCCAGCCCCTTCACGTGGGCCGCGGCCGCAACGCCCTGGGCCGTGTAGGCGGGGGAGTGGGGGATCACCTCGTAGGGCACCCCCCGGTCATCCAGAAACTCCTTGATCTGGGACGCCACCATACAGACACCTCCTTTGACGAAGACACCACACAAGACAGCGTTGGGGCCTACGGACCCAGCGACGCTTCGGCACGTTCCGCCCCCCCCGACCAACCCGGGGGGCGGCGCGCAAAGGAAAGGCGGGAGAACGGATCCCGGGATCGGCTCCAGACCGAGCGGCCGACTGCACCAACATCGCGAGACCTCTGAACGCAGGCGCCTCGCAATACCGCAAAACAAGGGAATCCGCACCAAGAGTGCCGGTCGAAGGCCCTTCGATCATTTCGCATCTGCCCCTGACGGTAGGAGTATTCTACCTTGGTTCGGGCGCCTCGGGGAGGGCATGCCGGGAGAAAGGCGCGCCGTGATACTGTGGGGCGGTCGTGTCGGCTGTGTCCGGCCAATGTGAGAGATCTCCCGGGTAGATTCGACCTTATCCCCGGCCGATTCCCGCGCGCTGCGGGCGGGACGCGTGTTTTCGATTGGGGACCCCGGTTCGGCGGAGGCTGGACCCGGCACCGCCCCGACCCTGTCCGACGGCATGGCCCGGGCGAATCTGGTGTATGATAGCGCCCATTCAGCCCCGATTCTCTTAAAGGTTTCGAAATCGAAGGAGGGTGTAGATGGTAAGAAGAGCCATCCTTGCGACAGCGTTCTTGTCTTGTCTCGCCGCGTTGGCCGCCCAACCGGCGCCCCGTGAAACCGTCTCGGTCGACCTGGGGGGGAAGACCATCGCCATCGAGTATGGCCGTCCGGCGCTCCAGGGCCGCAGTTTCAACGATCTCCTGGGCCAACTTCCCCCCGACAGGATGTGGAGAGCCGGGGCGGATCAGGTGACGACCCTGATTGCGGAAACGGCCTTCAGGGTCGGCGACAAGGTCGTGCCCGCGGGAAGATACTCCGTTTATCTCCACTGCCCGGAGGGAGGGCCCTATTCGCTGGTCCTCAACAAGGTGGTGGGCCAGCCCCTGAAGAACGTCTGGAGTGAAGCTCCGGCGGACGTCGCCGAAATGCCCGTCCCCCACTTCCAGTATGAGAGCGAGATCGGTGACCAGGAGGTGGCCCGGGTGCCGATGCGACGGGAAAGCGTCGGTGAGCCGGTCGACCTGTTTGCCATTTCACTCGACCCGGCGGGTAGCGGTGCGACGCTGCGCATGGCTTGGGGCACCGAGTCCTGGTCGGTGAACCTGCTGCAGGCGCCGCGGGAGGGCTCCTGAGATCCGCTGACCGCGGCGGCGTGCAAGAAGGCTTCACCGGATGCCGGGCGGCGAGGCGGCGTGTCTCGCCACGTGCAACCGGCC
>CAYRCA010000606.1:0-3097 GCA_964422565.1 uncultured Acidobacteriota bacterium
TGGCCTACGAGATTACGGCCGCCGCGGACCCGTCGGCGGAGCCTGCCGAAAAGCCGGCGGACCCGGTTTCCGAGGCGACTGCGACGAGGGATTCGACGCAATCGGGGGAAGTCGTCCCGTCGCCCGCGGCCGCTCCCGTTCTTCTGGAAACCTACGAGACTGCGCCCCCCCCGGCCCCGGATGCCGAGCCCACGAGGCTGGCTGGAGGCGTGCCCGAGACGTCTCGCAAAACCAAGCGCGGCTCGGTGGGGGATGACCGGTGGACGGAACAGTTTGAGCGTCTGAACGACGAGCTACAGAACGTGATCCGCCTGATCGGTCATCAGCCGACCGGAGACGCTCTCGCCTCCCTCTTCCTGCGGGATGGCGCTGTGGGTCGCGATCTCCAGGAGCTTCTCTGGCAGGGGGAGGGGTGGAACCTGAACGCCCGTCGCGTTGCCTACGCCGAGTTCCAGAGACTGCTCCGGGAGGGAGTCGACGAAAGTTTGGCCTTTCTGCTTATCCGGGACGTTGCCGGGGGTCTCCCCATGGACGGCGACTCGGCGGATCGTCTGAGAATCCGGCTGAACGAAGCCGTATGGTCCAGGCGGCGCCCATCAGCCCGGCCGCCGGAACCCGGGCCGCGATTTTCGTCGGCCCCACCGGAGTGGGCAAGACGACCACCATCGCGAAGCTGGCGGCCCGGTTCGCCTTGAAGAACCGGAGAAGGGTCAGGTTGGTGACCTTCGACACTTACCGGATCGCCGCCGCCGAGCAGCTGAAGACCTACGGGGAGATCATCGGAACTCCGGTTAAGGTGCTTTTCTCTATCGACGAGCTCGATCGTGAAATCGCGTCGGCCGGCGGGGACGAGTTGCTGCTCATCGACACCACCGGGCACAGCCACCGAAAGGTTGCCGAACACTACGAACTCTCCTCCTACGTGCGAAGCGACGAGCGGATTGAGAAACACCTGGTTCTAAGCTGTACCACCCGTGAGGCGGATCTGCGGGAAATCGTGGCGTGTTTTGGGGTCTTCGGTCCGGACCGGATCCTGTTTACGAAGCTGGATGAGGCATCGAGCTTCGGAGTGATTCTCAATGTCCTCGTGCGCAGCGACAAAGCGCTGTCTTACCTGACGAACGGGCAGGACGTGGCGGAGGATCTCATTATTCCCAGCGCATCCACATTGGCGGACTTGCTGGCACCCCTACACTGATCGGAGAGGAGAAGGCGGGAAGGCATATGATCGACCAGGCAACACAGTTGAGGAAACACGTCCAGAGTCTAGGGCTCGATGGCGCCCCGGAGACGGCCGGCGACTGTCAGGTGATCGCGGTCACCAGCGGAAAGGGAGGCGTGGGGAAAACCTATGTGACCGTCAACTTGGCGATCGCGCTCCGCCGAACCGGCAAGAGGGTGGCCATATTCGACGGGGACTTCGGGTTGGCCAACGTGGACGTTCTACTGGGGCTGACACCCCCCTATCACCTGGGACACGTCATCGCGGGCGTGCAGAGGTTGAAATCCATCGTTCTGGAGGGGCCGGAAGGTATCCACATCATTCCGGCCAGCTCGGGGATTCAGGAGCTCACTTCGATGGGGGACCGCCGCCGTCAGGCCTTGCTCACGCAGTTCCAGGAACTGGTCAACGACTACGACTACATTCTTATCGATACGGCCGCCGGAATTTCCGACAACGTCATGCGGCTGCTCAACGCCGCCCGACGAGTGGTGGTGGTATGCGCGCCGGAACCCACCGCCATTGTGGACGCCTACGCCCTCATCAAAGTGCTGTTTCGAAGAGAGGAGGGCAAGGAGGTGCTGTTACTGGTGAATTCCGTCCAGGATTCCCAGGAGGCGGAGGATGTTCATCGGCAGCTCGCGCACGTGGTGGAACGTTTCCTGGGGCGGAGGATCGAGTTCCTGGGCTCGATCCCCCGGGATGCCAGGGTCACCGAGTCGGTGCGGCGACAGGAGCCGCTGATGCTCAGCCACCCCAAGACACAGGTCAGCCGCTGCTTCGTCAAGGTCGCCGACACTCGTCTGCGGCGTCCGCCGGGGGTGAGCCAGTTCGGTCGCTTATTGGAAAGCGCGGGATAGGGCTATGATTGTGAACTCGGTCAAGTTGGAAAGCTACCAGAGTCGGGATCTCCAGGAGAGGAACCGGGTCATCCTCGAGCACTTGCCCCAGATCCGGTACATCGCGCAGAGAGTGGCTACTCGTCTGCCGCCCGAGGTCCAGCTGGAGGATCTGATCAGTTCCGGAGTGATCGGACTGCTTGACGCCTATGAGAAGTTCGATCCCTCAAAGGGCGTCAGCTTCAAGACATACGCAAGCGTCAGGATCCGGGGCGCGATCCTGGACAATCTGCGGGGACTGGACTGGGCCCCCCGGGACTTGCGCAGCCGCGGCAGAGAGGTCGAACAGGCCTACGCCAAACTGGAGCAGAGGCTGGGACGACCGGCGAACGATGAGGAGATGGCGGCGGAGCTGGGGATCGGCCTGGCGTCCTTTCAGGCATTGTTGGACCAGCTGAACGGCTTGACAATCGGGCATTTCAGGAGGGGTGAGGACGAGCAGGACGGCATCGAGGCCGATAGCCTGCCGCTGTGGTACTCCCCCATCTCGCCGGTCGATTCGCCTTTCGAGGCGGTCGGCAAACTGGAAATGCGAGCCCGGCTGACGAGCGTGATCGAACAGTTGCCCGATCGGGAGCAGCTGATTCTGAGCCTCTACTATCGGGACGAGCTGACGATGAAGGAGATCGGTCAGGTCCTCGGGGTGAATGAATCCCGGGTCTCCCAGCTTCACACCCGGGCGATCCTCAGATTGAGGGCCAAGCTCCAGGCCACCCTGAGGCGGAACGAGAGGGGAAGGTAGATGTCCGAGAAAGTACTCTCACAGGAGGAAATCAGTGCTCTGCTGGGGGCGGTCGGCGGCGAGGAGACCGTCCCGGGAAGCCGGGCGGCGCCGCAGCCGACGACGACGCCTCGCAGTGTCGACGTGAACCGGCGGGAAGGCTGCCTCTTTCCCATGGTACAGGCCAACGAACTCAGCCGAGAGGCCGAGTCGGGGCTGCTGCTGATTTTTGACACCTTTTCTCACAAGGGAAGC
>CAYRCA010000607.1:0-3090 GCA_964422565.1 uncultured Acidobacteriota bacterium
CAACGTCGACACCCTGGACAACTCCAGGAACCTCGCTCTGGTGACGATCGATGAGTACGCTCCTTGTCCCGCGATCCGGTACCATCGGGAGTACGGTACGGTATCCAATCCGATCCAACTCCTGCCCGGCGCCTACGAGGTCGTGGTGCAGGCCAGGATCAACGGCAAGATGACCAGCAAGACGGTGGGATTCGACGTGAGCACCTGCGACTTCAATCCCAACATCGTCGTGGACTTCTGATTCCGTCCCGTCCCCCGCGGCGGTACACATCCGCCGCGCTCCGCCGCGCGGGGGCGGGAGTGGTCGTGGTTGGCCATCGACGTGCCGCCCCTCGATCCCGACGCCCCCGTCGCTCCGAACCGTTACATGGGAGGCCTCGGGAACAACGTCGGTGGCCGTGGTCGAGATTCCCTTCGACCTGCTCGGCGACGTCGATCCGACTCGGCGCTTTTGAAACCTCCGTCGACCGACCGACGTCCAAGTAAGACACGACCATGAAGAACACCCGCTTGAGGACGCACGTCGGACTGCTGTTTCTGGTCGCCCTTGCGGCGCTATGGTTTCTTCCCGGTCCACGGCCGGCCGGCGCCTCGGAACTACGGGCCGCCGGCGCCGGAGATCCTCCCTCGACAGGCACGGCGGAAGCGACCTTCGCCGGGGGATGCTTCTGGTGCGTCGAGGCCGACTTCGAGAAGGTTGACGGGGTCGTCGAGGCGATCTCGGGATACACCGGCGGCACCAAGAGGAATCCGACCTACCGCGAGGTCGCCTCGGGCCGGACCGACCACGTCGAGGCCGTCCGGATCGTGTACCACCCCGACCGCGTAACCTACGGGGAACTGCTGGACATCTTCTGGCGCAGCGTCGACCCCACCGACGCCGGAGGCCAGTTCGTCGACCGGGGCGCCCAGTACCGAACCGCCATCTTCCCGCACGACGAGGAACAGCGCCTTCAGGCCGAAGCCTCCAAAGCGGCCCTCGCAGCGTCGGGAGTCTTCGACAAACCCATCGTCACCGAGATCCTCCCCCGGACGACGTTCTACCCGGCGGAGGACTACCATCAGGACTACTACAAGAAGAACCCCGTCAGATACCGTTTCTACCGCTTCAATTCGGGACGCGACCAGTTCCTGAAGCGTGTCTGGGGGGACCGTCCCAAAGCCGGCCCTAAGAACGCAGGAGAGCCCCAACCTATGGAAACCGAAAGAGCCGCCCCATTCGCAAAACCCTCCGACGAGGAACTTCGCCGCCGCCTTACCCCGATCCAGTACAAGGTGACCCAGAAGGACGGAACGGAACCGGCGTTCCGGAACGAATTCTGGAACAACAAGGCCGAGGGCATCTACGTCGACATCGTCAGCGGCGAACCCCTCTTCAGCTCCACCGACAAGTTCGACTCCGGGACCGGATGGCCCAGCTTCACCCGCCCCCTCGTTGCGGAGAACATCGCCAAGAAACAGGATCGCAGCTTCTTCATGGTGCGGACCGAAGTGCGCAGCAAGCAAGGCGATTCCCACCTGGGCCACGTGTTTCCCGACGGGCCCGCTCCCAGCGGTTTGCGCTACTGCATCAATTCGGCGGCCCTGCGCTTCATCCCCCGGGAGGATCTGGAGCGGGAAGGGTACGCGGAGTTTCTCCCGCTCTTCTCCCGTGAATAATAGAAAGTCCGTCTTTCCAGAAGTTGGACGTCCCCGACGCGGAAGATCTTCCTCCCGCGTCGGGGCCCGAGACTCCCGTTCGCCATGACGCCCGAAAGGATTCGACTGGAGGAGGCCGACCGGAGCGTCCGTCCCTGGAAGAGATGGGGCCCCTATGTGAGCGACCGGCAGTGGGGAACGGTGCGGGAGGATTACAGCCACGACGGAGAGGCGTGGGATTACCTCTCCCACGACCACGCCCGCAGCCGCGCCTACCGGTGGGGCGAGGACGGAATCGGCGGCGTCAGCGACGAACGGCAGCTGCTCTGTCTGGCGCCGGCCTTCTGGAACGGCCGGGATCCCATCCTCAAGGAACGCCTTTTCGGCCTCGCCGGGAGAGAGGGGAACCATGGCGAGGACGTCAAGGAATTCTACGGCTACCTCGACTCCACTCCCACCCATTCCTACATGAGGATGGTGTACAAGTACCCCCAGGACGAGTTCCCCTACCGTCGCCTCGTAGAGGAGAACCGAAGGCGGAGCCGGTACGAACGGGAGTTCGAACTGATCGACACGGGCGTCTTCGACCGCGATCGATACTTCGACGTTTTCATCGAGTACGCCAAGGCGGACGCGGAGGATCTCCTGCTGCGCGTCACGGCCAGCAACCGGGGCCCCGACCCGGCGGAGATCCACGTCATCCCCCAGCTCTGGTTCCGGAACACCTGGTCGTGGGAGGCGGGCGCGCCCAGGCCCTCCCTGGACGGGAAGGGGGACCACCTGTCGGCCTCCCATTCGGAGTTGGGCACAATGCGTCTCTACGCCGAGGGCGAGCCGGAGATTCTCTTCTGCGAGAACGAGACCAACACCGTCCGGCTTTTCTCGTGGGCGGGATCGTCCAGCCCCTTCAAGGACGGGATCCACGAGTATGTCGTGCGGGGCCGGGCCGACGCCGTCCGGACGCGGGGTCCGGCCACCAAAGCGGCCCTCTGGTACGAGGCCCGGCTTGCCGCCGGGGAAAGCCGCGTCTTCCGTCTGCGCCTCCGCCGCGGAGCGCTCGACGAGCCGTTCTCCGGGTTCGAGGAGTGTTTCGAGACGCGACGCCGCGAGGCCGACGCTTTCTACGCCGAACTGCAGGACCCCGCCGAAAGCGACGACGCCCAGGCCGTTCGGCGCCAGGCTCTGGCCGGGATGCTCTGGTCGAAGCAGTTCTATCACTTCGACGTCGCCCGCTGGATGGAGGGGGACCCCGCTCAGCCCCCGCCTCCTCCCCAACGGCGGTCCGGCCGCAACTGGGGCTGGGAACATCTGAACACCGCGGACGTCATCTCCATGCCGGACAAGTGGGAGTTCCCCTGGTTCGCCGCCTGGGATCTGGCGTTCCACTGCATCCCCCTGGCGCTGGTCGATCCCGAGTTCGCCAAGAACCAACTGGTCCTGCTGACGCGGGAG
>CAYRCA010000608.1:0-3086 GCA_964422565.1 uncultured Acidobacteriota bacterium
GATCTTTCCTCAGGCCTTCACCCACCTGAGCCTGGTCAGCGCCGGCTACAATCTGAACCGCACTCTGAACCGACACGGTTTAGTTTAGTGTGTCCGCCTTCTCCACGCGCTCCGGCGGGACAGGTGTTCAGTTCATTCGCGTCACCGGCAGCGTGGCGAAGTGGCCCGGGCTCAGGCGGATGGCCATGCAGACCACCGGCCCGGGCGCACTGACCTCCAGCGTCCCGCGAAAGTCACTCAGGTCGATCCCCCGGCCCGCAAAGAGCTCTTCCGGAAACGCCGCCATGTGGCCTCGCGCCGGTAGTTCCGGGCCGGCGGCGCCATCGCGAACCTCGTCACCCCTGCTGTCCCGCAGGATCAAGGTGACCGGCAGGGGACTGTCCCCTGGGTTTGCCAAAGCCACACCGGTCCGCACTTCCTCTCGCGCCTTCGACTCAACAGGCACCAGAAATCTTTGTGCCGCCTCCGCACTCCCGACTCCGGCCACCCCAAAAGGCCCCGTGAACAGAATCGTCCCGCCCAGCGCAAGCGGACTGCTCACCTCCACCCAACCGCTCCTCAACTCCCCCTGTCCCTCCGTTCTCAGGAATGCCGCTCCTTGAGCCGGAAGGCTGAAGGAGAAGTTTACGCTCCCCACCCCGCTGTCGATCTCGGCTCCCTCCATCTCAACCGGCAGGGAATCTCCATCGCTCCCCAGCAGTCTCACCTCTCCGCTGACCGCCTCCTCCCAGGGGTTCACCAACACGACCGTCGACTCGATCCCCCAGCCGGCCCCAAAGTGGGCAAAGCGTAGCGTCTGTCCGGGTGCCGATGTCGGCGTGATCTCGGGTACCACGAACGGAGGTCGATAGACGCGGGTCAGGAAAGAATCGGCCGGTTCGTCGCCTATGAAGCGCTCCGAATCGGAATCGAACTCCAACTGACGATTGACGCGGTGGGCGATGTTGCCCAGGTGGCACAGGGCGGAGGAGAGGTGCCCGTCCAGAATGTCGGCCGCAAGGTCTTCGGGCCTTCGCGAGCGAAGAGCATCGACGAAATTTTCGCGATGGAGCATTCGGGCCGTTCTGTTTCGATCGGCTTCCATGCTGGGGCCAGGCTCGTTGCCGCGTCCCCGGTAGATTCGGAAGCCGTTGTCATCCAGATGCATCCAACCTTCCGATCCGTAGAAGAGGTTGCCGATCAGGATCTCGTCCTCACTGTTGGTATAGAGTCCGCGAACCTCAAACTGGAGGATCCTCCCGTCCTCCCAGCGATAGGTTGACAGTTGGGTGTTCGGAGTTTCCTGGTCCGAGTCGACACCAAAGTAGCCCCCAACGGATTGAACGAATCGGGGAAGGTCCTTCTTGTTCAAACCCCACCGAGCGATATCCATCTGATGCACGCCCTGATTTCCCAGATCCCCGTTTCCGAAATCCCAGAACCAGTGCCAGTTGTAGTGGACCAGGTTTTCGTTGAAGGGGCGTTCCCGCGCCGGCCCCAGCCAGAGATCGAAGTGAACGCCGGGAGGAGCGGGCTGGTCCGATTTGCTTCCGATGCTCTCACGCGGCTTGAAGCCCAGACCCTTGGCCATGTACACCTCCCCGATCTCCCCTTCGTGGAGAAGTCGCATGGCTTCCCGGACGTGCGGAGAGCTGCGACCCTGGGTCCCGGTGGCCACGATGCGCCGGTACTCGCGGGCCGCCTCGACTGCCTGACGTCCTTCCCAGACGTTATGGGAAACAGGCTTCTCGACATAGACATCTTTGCCGGCCTGGCAGGCCCAGACCGTCATCAGCGAGTGCCAGTGATTGGGTGTGGCGATGGAGATGGCGTCGATTTCCGGGTCATCGAGTACTCTGCGGATATCTATCTCGAACTGAACGTCTTCTCCCGTCAACTCCCGCGCCATCCCGAGCATCTCCGGGAACAGGCGCTCGTCCACGTCGCACACCGTCTTCACACGCACCCCGCCAATCGAACTGAAGTCCCGAAAATGACTCTTCCCCTGCCCGTGAACTCCCACGACGGCCATGATGATCCGGTCGTTGGCGGCGGCCGGCCGGGTCGCGGCGGAACCGGCGAATAGAAGGCCGGTGGCGGCGGCACCGCCATGCTGGATAAATCGTCTTCGATTCATGGAAAGCCCTCCTGGGTGGTGTCTGCCTATTCCCAAGCTTGGGCGAAACAAGGATGCGCTGTCAATCCACGCCCGCGGGCGGGGGTCTTGATACACTGTCAAAGCAACTACATCGGAAATCGACTCAATGCCTCGCTGGGAAAGAGTGGGCGGGGCGGTTGGCGTTGGGCGAACGGGCTTGTGTGACTGCGCCTCCGACGCGAGTTTCCGTTGAGTGGAAGCAGAATGATTGAGCGGAGCGCCGTCACCGATGGACTGAACTTCGATGGAGCGGCCGCTTACCTCATTGCCCATGTGGAGGCCCTCCGGAGGATGGCCAGGCGCGGGAAGGTCCCCGCTCCAGGATCGGCAGGGATTGGCGATTGGGCAGGGATGCCCTAATTCAATGGATGGAACGACAACGTCGAGGGTAGATCCGGGCGTTCAAAACGAGGGTGTACGCCCTTGGCCCGAAGGAGAAGCGACATGACTCGCCGGAAACGGACCGTGGGCAAGCGGGCAACCGGATGCCCGCCCGATGCGCCGGCAAAGGTCTCGCAATCTTCGGATAGGGCCGAACCACCCTCGGTCGCGCCGGACCCGGCGCCCGCGCCGGAAGTGCGCCCGGAGTTGAGTTTCCCCGTCGTCGGCATCGGCGCCTCGGCCGGGGGACTGGCGGCCTTCGAGGCCTTCTTTTCCGGTATGCCCGCCGATGCGGATCCGGGCATGGCGTTTGTCTTGGTGCAGCACTTGGCTCCGGACCACAAGAGCATCCTCACCGACCTCATTCGGCGCTACACCCGCATGCAGGTTTTCGAGGTCGAGGACGGGATGCTGGTGCGGCCCAACCGCGCCTACATCATCCCGCCCAACCGCGACATGGCATTTCTCGGCGGCGCGCTCCAATTGATGGAGCCCTCCGCCCCCCGGGGCCGACGGATGCCCATCGACTTTTTCTTCCGGTCCCTGGCCCAGGACCAGCACGAGCGGG
>CAYRCA010000609.1:0-3076 GCA_964422565.1 uncultured Acidobacteriota bacterium
GCCTAACCAGCAGACGAGTACTCTTCCGAAGCTGGTAAACAGATTCCGCCCCATTCCCACGAACAAGTCCGAGTGCCTGGTCAGAAGGTCTATGATGGCTTGCTGGATGGCGGCGTAATGGTTGAGCTCCGGCATGTCTCTGCTGCTTCCTCGCCTCAGGGCAGTCGAAAATTGGCCAGCACCTGGGTGGTCCCCCGAATACCCTCCAGCCCGATTTCACTCGCCCTCTGCTGAAAGGCGACGTGCGCGTTGATGGCGGCGGCTTCCGCATCTCGACGGCGCTTCGAATCCGTGATCTGCTGCTCCAGAAGGGCAACCAGGAGCTTGTTGGTGTCCTGTCCGGCCCGCAGCGCGATGGTCCCGGCGGCGTTGATCTTGTTCAGAACCGCAATCTGTGTGTTGAATTCATCGCGGCTCGAAAGGGAGTCGCTTTCGAGAAAGCGAATCGCCCGTTCGACCGCTTCCGCGTTGTTGCGCAGAGTCCCCAAGAGCGCGATTCCGTGGAGATTGGCGGCGTCGGCCAGCTCGACGGTGCCGTATCGTGTCATCACCCGCCTCAGTTGCTCCTCGGGGAGTGTGGCGATGACGGGGCCGTATTCCGTAAGCGGCTCGATGGCCCGTTCGTAGCCTTGCAGGACCTCGACCCCGCGGTTGATGGCCCGGGTCCAGGGGCCCGTCGTACCATACACGTTCGCCGCCTCTGATCCCCGCCAGGGCGTAAGAACCGCGCGGTAGCGTTCCTTATCGGCCATCTGGCGGGCCATGAAGAGCATGTAGTTGTACTGGTGCCGGAGCTGGTCGACGGCGTAGACAGCCTGCCAGAAGGACTGGATCTGCCAGCTGGTCATCGCCTGCAACTGGGCGTGGCGCAGGACGGCATTGGCGTAGTTGGTCGGGTCGTAGACGACCGTGGGGAAGAACTGAGCGCCCGTCGACGACACGCAGAGTGCGCAAACCAGAATCGATACCAGGATTCTTTGCTTCATGGCTGGTCCCTTCCGCTCGAGTCGTCCCGGATCCGCCTCACGAGATCCTCGACACCTGCTGGGTCATAGAGGATGCTCAGGTCCGGTTGGCGGACGCCCCTGAGCTCTCCTCGAAGGACACACCAGTCGATCTCTTCCGTGGTGAGGCCGGTACGGTCGATGACCTCGGACTGGGTCAGCCAGTCGTCGAATCGGCCATCTCGTCCCGTTTGGCCGGCGGCTTCTTCGAGGGTGTCCGCGGCTCCGGCGGATTGAAGGGTTCTGAGCTGCCTTCGGAATTCCTCGGCCTTCTGTCGGTACAGCTCTTGAGTCTCCCTGTTCCGCTTCTCGATCTCTTCCAGCCGCTGATCCGTTTCGCTCGAGCAGCCGGTGAGGATGGAAACGCCGGCCAGGAGGTAGAACAGGGAGACAAAGGCCAGGAACGCCCCAACCAGGAGACGGTAAAGACGGGGCGCCAGAGCGCGAAGCAAGAGCAGTCGAATCAACATTGGTTTCTCCTCCCATCAGAGTTCCGGCGGCCTCTCGTGACCCGCGTACGCGGGAACCAGGAGATCGCCGGCCAAATGGATCTTGATCCGGTGTCCCTCACGGATGGTGAAGGTCGGCAAGACGTTCAAGAAGCGGTCCAGGATTCTCGTCGAGGAGGCGGACACACTTCTGGAGACGCCCTGCCGATAGGCGTCTCCCGCGGAATAGTCGTCTCCGTATCGGGTCCCGGCCTGGGCCAGGCCCGCAATGGCGCCGATCGCAAGGGAAACACCAAAGACCCTCAGGTAATGGCGGTTTACCTGGTCCTTAAGACCCGTCTCCCCGATCTGGTTCAGTCCCTGGAACTGGCCCAAGTCGAGTGAGTAGCCGTTCGGCATGATGAGGCGGTGAAACACGACGGCCAGTCGCTCCTGGCCGAAGTGGTCCACCTGCCGGACCTCACCCAGGATCCTGCTTCCCTTTGGGATGAGCAGTGTCTGGCGGTCATGGGAGTAGACGTTCTCCGTCAACATGCAATTGACTGGACCCGCAAAGGAGCCGGTCAAGCGGTTCGTGAGGACCGCTTCGAGGATGGTGCCCTCGAAAAGCCGGTAGTGCTTCTCTGGTGAGGCGCGCGGGTTCGCTGGTTCGGCGACTGTGGACGAGGTGGACTGTGTGGACGGGGTGGATGAGGTGGCTTCGGGCGACTCTGCGCCCGTCGGAACATGAAGGTTGGTAGGCAGCCCTTGTTGAGCGGGCGGGACCGGGCCGGCGCCAAATGGGTAGAAGGGAAAGGACGGGTCCAGGTGGGCCGGCCCGGCGTAGGGGTAGGGCGCGCTGGGCTGCGTGAGGTGGTTCTGCGCGGAAACAGAGGGGGCTGTCCGTTCGCGGAATTGGCCCTGGCGATAGCTCAACGCCACATTTGAAGCAAAGGGTGCGTTGTAGGCTCGCTCTTCTTTGTCTCGCTCGATCGCGGTCATCGCGTTCCGTTCGGGTCTCGCGGGCGGCTGCTGGAAATACGGCGACCCGTAGGATTCGGGTGGGGCCGGGAGCGGTTCCGGCATCGGATCCGATCTTAGCTGGGCCTGCTCCAGGCGAGCCCGTTCGGCCGCCAGCCTTTGGGCGTGTTCTTCGATCCTGCGGCGATACTCCTGGATGCGCCTTTCATTGGGATCGACGACGGCGGGCCGGCCTTCGATGCCTTCCGCCTCGGTGTCCCTTTTCCGGGGAGTCTCCAGGGCCAGGATGGCGATCATGAGGAGCGCTACGCCGAGGATGACCCAAGTCTGGACGTTCTTGGGCAGGACCCCGGGTGGGTGCTTCACCCTATCCCGAAGGGTGGGAGGCCCGGGGTCCGTTCGGTCCGGGGTCGGTGTTTCGGTCATGGTCCTTCCTCGCGAATGAAGTTCATCCTCTGTTTGCCGATGGCCAGATAGCCGTGGCTCAGCACCTTGGAGACGACGTAGGTCCCGTCGTGAAATTCGAAGTGGACGAGGTTGGGTTTTCCGTCCTTGATTTCGTAAAGCGCCGGGACCTCCTCGGGGTTCGCCCGAATGTAGGTGAACTTGTCGTCGTGGTAGATGGACGTGACGTTAAAGGGCCTTTGGGAGGCCTTGAAACGA
>CAYRCA010000610.1:0-3073 GCA_964422565.1 uncultured Acidobacteriota bacterium
TGCCGGGCTGCGTTCGGCGCTTCGCGGGGTCAATGTCCGGTGCTCAGCTCCGGAGACGCCGCGGACCCGCCGCCGCCACCTCCTCCGGACAGCCCTCCTTGAAGAGCTTGAAGTTCTCGATGTAGAGGGCCGCCAGAGCGTCGTATTTCTTCCAGAAATCATTCTTGTCGCCCCAGCTCGAGGAGGGGTCGAGGATTTCCGAAGGTACGTCTGGGCAGGACCTTGGCACCTCAAAGCCGAAAATCTTGTCCCTGCGATACTTGACGTCGTCCAACCTTCCCTCGAGAGCGGCGTCGAGGAGATTGCGGGTGTGGCGAATGCTGATCCTTTTCCCGACACCGAAGGGCCCACCCGTCCAGCCGGTGTTGACTAGCCAGCAGCTCACTTTGTGCGCGCCCATTCTTTGACTCAACAGACGGGCGTACTCGAAGGGATGGTGCACCATGAAGGGCGCCCCGAAACAGGAGCTGAAGGTGATCTTGGGCTCAGTCCCGAGGCCGATCTCGGTGCCGGCAATCTTCGACGTATACCCGCTGATGAAGTGGTACATGGCCTGTTCAGGGGTGAGCCGGGAAATCGGGGGCAGCACACCCGAGGCGTCGCAGGTCAGAAAGACGATGTTTCTGGGATGCTTCCTGACCATCTTCTCCGGGACCGCGTTGGGGATGAAATCCAATGGGTAAGACGCCCGGGTGTTCTCGGTGACCAAGTCGTCGTCCAGATCGACGGTCCGGGTCGTCGGGTCGTAGACGACGTTCTCCAGGATTGTCCCGAAGCGCCCGGTACATGCGTAGATCTCGGGCTCGTTCTCGGGAGAGAGTCGGATCACTTTCGCGTAGCAGCCCGCTTCGAAGTTGAAGATCCCGAGGTCGCTCCATCCGTGCTCGTCGTCACCGATCAGATGCCGTTTGGGATCCGCCGACAGAGTGGTCTTTCCGGTGCCGGACAGGCCGAAGAAGAGCGCCGGATCTCCATCGTCGCCGATGTTGGCGGAGCAATGCATGGCCATGACCCCCTCCAGAGGCAGGAGGAAGTTGAGCACCGTGAAGATGGACTTCTTGATCTCGCCCCCGTAGAGGGAGTTGCAGACGATGGCCAGGCGCTGCTCGAAGTTGATGATGATGGCGGTCTCGGACTGCGTTCCGTCGACGCGGGGGTCGGCCTTGAAGGAGGGAATGCCGATGACCGTGAATTCCGGCACGTGCCGTTTCAGCTCATCCGGATTGTCTGTGGTGATGAACATGTTACGCACGAAGAGGCTGTGCCATGCCTTCTCGGTGATGATGCGGATTGGAAATTGATGGTCGGGATCCGCCCCCGCGAAACAGTCCTGCACGAAAAGCTCGCGGCCTTGCAGGAAAGCCCGCAGCCGGTTCATGAGTCCGTTGAATTTCTCCAGGCTGAAGGGGCGGTTGTACTCGCCCCACCAGACCTTGTCGCTGGTGGTCTCCTCCCGGACCACGAACTTGTCGGCGGCGGCTCTGGCCGTGTGGGGCTTCGTATAGGCCAGCAGCGGTCCTCCCGCGGTGACGAAGCCCTCCCTGCGGAAGACGGCCTCCTCGTAGAGTGCGGGAACGGGAAGATTCCAGAAGACCCGGTCGAGGTGAGCCAGACCGTGGTTGTCCAACCCGTAGTTGGAGGCCAGATCGCCCGCCTGTTTGGATGCCGGGGTCTCGATATTCAGATACCTCATGACCGATCCCTCACGAGCTTTCGGTCTCCGATGAAGATCTCATTGGGCGCGTTCGGGTCCAGAAGCCAGCGGATTCGGTCCACGCCCTCCGTAATCTCCTTGATCGATCCGCAGAAGCTGACTCTCAGATGACCCTCGAGGCCGAACTCGATACCCGGCACGGTCACCACCCGCACTTTGTCCAGAAGCCTTTCCGCCAGCCGCGTCGAGTTCTTGTCATGGGCGCGGAAGTCGACGAAGGCGTAAAACGTCCCTTCCGGCTTCGTTACCCGGACCCCCTCGACGGTTCTCAATCGATCGACCAAAACGTTCCGGTTGTTTTCCAGCGTCAGGCGAAGGCTTTCGACGCTCGACTGGATCCCGTTCAGTGCGCCCACGGCCGCCCACTGAAGCAGCGCCGACGGACCCGAGGTCTGGTGACCCTGGATGTTCGCCATCACCTCGACCAGCTTCCGGCCGGCCACGGCCCATCCGATCCTGAACCCGGTCATGGCGTACTGCTTCGAAACGCCGTTGACGACGATAAGCTTCGAAGTCTCACCCTTCTTGCGGGCATAGTCGTAGCAGCTGATGGGCTTGCGCCCGTCGAAGATCAGCCGGTGATAGATGTCGTCCATGATCAGGTAAAGGTCGCGTTTCTCGCACAGGCCAACGATGTCGGAGATGAAGGCCTCCGGGTACATGGCGCCCGTCGGGTTGTTGGGGCTGTTTATGATGACGGCCTTCGTGTAGGAGCTAATCTTCTGTTCGATGTCCTCGATCCGCGGATAGAAGCTCCCGTCCTCGGAAACCACCGGGACAGGGATTCCGCCGCACAGCTTGACCATCTCGGGGTAGCTGACCCAGTAGGGAGCCGGATAGATGACCTCCTCCTGGGGATTCAGGATCGCTTGCAGCGCGACCATAATGGCCTGCTTCGCTCCCCCCGAGGCGATGACGTTCTCCGGCGCCACCAGACGGCCGTAAAATTCTTCCGTATAGCGGATGATCGCCTTCTTGAGAGCGGGGATTCCGTCCACCGGCGTGTATCGGATCTCCCCCGTCGTGAGCTTGGAGGCGGCCGTCGTCAGGGCATCCAGGGGCGCCTTGCTTTTCGGTTCCCCTCCACCCAGGTGAATCACGGGCTCGCCCTTTTCACGCAGTACAGCGGCCGTCTGATTGAGCTTGAGCGTCGCTGACTGGCCGATGCTCCGAGCGATCTGACTGATACTCATTTCTCCCCTCTCTGAAACTGTGCCCAGGACCCCAATCTTCGAGAGCGAACGCGACAACAGGGAGGACGCTTTGCCGAGTAGCGAATTCTACGCGATGGTGGAAGGGGGCGCAACCGGCTTGACCGGCCACTTGACCGGCCCCACCGGCCACCGCTTCGGCTTGGAC
>CAYRCA010000611.1:0-3071 GCA_964422565.1 uncultured Acidobacteriota bacterium
GTCCAAACGCCCCGGCGACACCGCTTTGGATCGGTTCGGCGCGGTCCCCGGGCGGCCACCTTTGCGCGGGCCTGGATTGCGTTTCAACGGCCTCGGAGGACGCCGAGGGATCGAATCCAAAGCGGCGTCGCCGGCCCCGGTTCATGCCGTAACCGTCCGAACTCGATACCTCGGGGCCTCTGCCGCCGCACTCCAAGAAAGCCTCCGCCGACGCGCTCCGCGGAACGCTCTTGCCGAGGTGGCCGCTGTCCCAAGAGCCCGGATCGGGTGGGAGGATGGGAGGAGGGCGCTGCCGCCGGGCCGGCGGCGGTACCAAACTCCCGGCCGCGGCGTCTTCCTCTATCGACGCCGGGCTTCCGAAAGGGCGGTGCCCCGTCTTAAAGTGCGGCGGCGGAGGGGCAGGTTGGCGGCGAAACGACCGCGAGGCGTCCAAACGTAGCGGCGACGCCGCTTTGCAGGCCGGCTGGAAGCCCGTGTTGCACGGCGACAGGCTGGAAGCCCGTCTTCCCTGGGCGGACTGGACGATCACGCCGACAGAAGCGTCCTTCACCGCAGGATCAGGGCGACACGACCCTCGATGAAGTGAATATTGTGCTGCACCATGATCTGGTTCCGCCCCTCCAGGCGAAGTCCCCACCGTCGGCCGACCCAGTGATTCAGACCCGCACCCAGATAGACTCCGTGGGCGGTGCCGGATCGGAAGAAGAGCGAGTATCCGCCGACGACGAAGGGGACGGTCCGACGGCCGGGACCGAATGCGTAGACAACGCCGGGCGAAAAGATCCCGAGGCCGTCCGCCAAACCGTCGAACGGCGCCACCCAGCCCAACTCGGCCCCCACGCCCAACCCCCCGCCGATCAACGATTCAACGCCCACTCCCAAGTGGTGGATCCCCGTCGAATGGTCGCCGTCCGTGGCCCCTCCGATTCCGTAGAAGACGCTGCCCCAGCTCTTGGGCGCAGCTTCGGAGGCTTGGGCGAGCAAACCGGGCGAGAAGCCGAAAAGCAGCCCCACAAACACGATCGGAAGTCTGATGCCGCCGCTGACTCTTCTGCTGGTGTTCATAATAAACATTTACACCGAACTCGCCGCAAGGTTACCAAGATTCTCAGGGCCGTCGAGGTTCAGGACATAGACGCCGTCCCGCCGAGGCCATCGAAAATGGTTGTTTGCTGATCTATACTCGGAACCATGATTGATCCGGGCGGCGGCGCGTACCCGAATCCACCATTGGTGGAAAACGGTACTTGAGGTGAGGTTGCCGGCAGAGCAGTCGCCCACCTCCACCCTGCGGAGATCGAGAGGGTGTCAGCGAAGGGATATTGCCAATGAACTGGCAAGAACGAATCACCTCCGACCCGACTATTTGTCATGGCAAGCCGTGCATCAAAGGGACTCGGGTTACGGTCTCGGCAATCATCGACAACCCGGCGGCCGGCGAGAGCCGCGAGTCAATAAAGCGAGGCTACAACATCGATGACGAGGACATTCAGGCGGCTCTGCGCTATGCCGGCGACCTTGCCCGCGATCGAGTGCTTGCACTACCCGACGGACCTCAATGACACGGCCCAAGATCGCTTCGTGGGCATTTGTGGATTGTTGACGAGGTGCGGATTCGAGGCGGTGATTCCTTCGCGTCTCCTTGAGGGCTAAGACACGGGAGTTTCTCCGCGAGGATAACGGCTGATTGGGAATGCTCCGGGGCGGTCGCTTCTCCGACAGCCGTGTGCCGGTCCCGGGACTCCGGCATCTCGGGCCAAGCGTCCGGCGAAGCCGCAAGGAGGGAAAGGCGCTTTGACGTCATTTCGGTTTCTCCATGCCGCGGATATCCATCTGGACAGCCCGCTGCGGGGACTCGCCGGTTATGACGAGCCCGCAGCCGAACGGATCCGGACGGCGACACGAGACGCGTTCGACAACCTGGTCACCCTCGCCATCGAGGAGACCGTATCCTTCCTGATCATCGCCGGCGACCTCTACGACGGCGAATGGCGCGACTACCAGACCGGCCTTTTCTTCCTGTCGCAGATGGGCTGGCTCAACCAGGCCGGAATTCCGGTGTTTGTCCTCTACGGCAATCACGACGCCGAAAGCCGGATCACTCCTCGACTGGTGCTCCCCGAGAACGTCAAATCGTTTTCGGCGCGGAAACCGGAGACCCGGACGCTCGAAGAACCACGCGTCGCTCTCCACGGCCGGAGTTTTCCAAGCCGCGAAGTCACCGACAGCCTGGTCCGGGAGTACCCTGATCCCGTTCCGGGACTATTCAATATCGGCGTTCTGCACACGGGGCTGGGCGGCTTGGGCGATCACGCCAACTACGCACCCTGCTCGCTCGATGACGTCATCCACAAGGGGTACGACTACTGGGCGCTCGGACACGTCCATCAAGGCCGCATCCTGCACGAAAGACCCCACGTCGTATTCCCCGGCAATCTCCAGGGACGCCATATCCGCGAAGTCGGGCCCAAGGGCGCGTCCCTGGTTACCGTCGAGGACCGAGAGGTCACCGGTGTGTCCCGGGTCCCCACCGACGTTGTGCGCTGGACATCCATACCCGTCTCGATAGAAGCCTGCTCCGCCCTAAATGATGTGGTGGATCGCATGCGGGAGGCCGTCGAGGAGGCTGTGGCCGGCGAGGCCGAAGGCAGACTGCTTGCCTGCCGGATGGTGCTGAACGGTCGAAGCGAGATCCATGAAAAGTTGATCGTCTCGACGGACCATCTCCTCGCGGAGGCTCGCGGCGCGGCGCTCGCTCTGGGCGAAGGGGTGGCGTGGGTCGAACGCGTCGTCGTCGGGACGCAGCCAATGCTCGATCCGGAAAGCCTCCGCAACCGTGAAGATGCCTTCGGAGAGCTGGAGCGCATCCTGGAAACGGCGGGAAACGACACGGAGTTGCTGGAGCTTTTCAAGGCCGACATCGGAGAACTGACTCGAAGGCTGCCCCACGAACCGCGGAGCGAAGCCGAGGATTCGGTTCTCAAGGCCGCCATCGACGGGGACTATGCCGGATTGATCGGTCAGGTCGGACCCTTTCTGAGGGCCAGGATCATGGAGGAGGGGAGGTCGTC
>CAYRCA010000612.1:0-3059 GCA_964422565.1 uncultured Acidobacteriota bacterium
TAGAGAACGTTGGTCACGTCGCCGGTGATGTAGATGGCGCCCGACGAACCCACGGCCACGCCGTTGAAGACCCAGGTGGGCGGGTAGCCTTCGGGGCCCGGCGCGCCGACCTCCAAACCATCGGTGACAACGCTCAGCTCCCCGGTGGCAAGGGCAACGCGGGAGAGGCGCCCGGCGCCCGCCTCGACCACGAGGAGGCTCCCATCCACATCGACCGCCAGCCCCTCGGGATTCGCCAGGCCGAAGGCGACCGGCACGGGAGCCAGGGGGGTCTTCCCGGCGAAGCCGATTTGCCAGACGATGCCCGTAGCCCAATCGGCCACCCAGAGCTTTTCCCCATCGGCGGCCAGGCCCGCCGGCAGGAAGACGTTCGCCCCGTCCATGGGCAGGATCATCGCCTGGTCGCTGCGCCAGACGACGCCGCCCAACCCGAGGTCGGCCACCACCAGATCGTCCTGGAAGCGGATGGCGTTGAGCGGGACCGGCATGGGATAGTGCTCCAGGACCTGATCCGTCTGCGGATCCCAGACTTGGACCGCGCCGCCGAACCAAGACGACACCACCAGGTTCGGGCTTGCTCGATACGTGCAACGAGTTGGGAATCACGCTCATCGCGTACAGTCCGCTCGCCATGGGTATGCTAACCGGGAAGTATTCCTCATCGAATCCTCCCCCGGGCCTCCGTGCGCGGCGCTACGGCGGGGGGAAATTGAGAAAGATTGAGAAACTGGTGGGTCTCATGCGGGAGTTGGGCGAGAACCACGGAGGAAGATCACCGGCACAGGTCGCGTTGAACTGGACAATGTGCAAAGGCACGGTCCCCATCCCCGGTGCCAAGACCAGGAAGCAGGCCGAACAGAATGCCGGCGCGACGGGATGGCGCTTGACGGCGGAAGACGTGGCGCTGCTTGATAGCGCCGGCGGCGGGTAGGGTCTTTTGGGTTCGGACCGGTGGAACCACGATGTCCGTTTGACGAATCGGGTCGCCGGTTCCACCGTCCCCCGGCGGGGCTGGGGCTCGGCGGGGCCGCCCGGGTCCACATCCGGAGCCTGCGCATGCTGGCGGACGCGATCAACGTCTTCGTCTGCGAGCCGCGAAACCACCTGCTGAGTGAGCGATCAGTGGTAGGCTGAGAAGAAGGAGGGCGAGATGTCGACAAAGAACAATGATCCCCCCGCGGCTGTGGGCAGCCGCGGGGGGGCTGATTATCGTCCCGAGGGACCGGGATCGAACCGGTTGATGCGCAAGCTTCCGGCGGCGGCGGCCGCCGCCTGCCTGACGCTGTCGATGTTCACGGCCCGCGGCGTCCAGGGACCCACCGTCTATGATCCCCCGCCCATGCCGCCCGAGCGGCACGTTCCGTCGCCCCCGGGCGTCGAGGTGGAGACCTTCGTTTCGGGCCTTGAGATCGTCTGGGCCCTCGAGTTCGCTCCCGACGGGCGGCTGTTTCTGACGGAGCGACCCGGACGGGTCCGGACCGTCTCGCCGGACGGCCGCCTCGATCCCCAACCCTGGAAGACATTGGACAACGTGCACCATCACAACGAAAGCGGGCTGATGGGCTTGGCGCTGCATCCCGATTTCCCCAACGAGCCCTGGGTCTACCTCATGTACACCGCCCGTAAGGGGGACGGCATCGTGAATCGCGTCAGCCGCGTTCGAGAGGTTGACGGGCGGGGCGCCGGCGAGGAGGTTCTGTTCGACGACATCGCGGCGCGTAGCAACCATAGCGGCGGTCGAATCCGGTTCGGACCCGACGGGATGCTCTATGTGGGCACCGGCGAAGTCTTCGAGCGGCACCGGTCGCAAGACCTGAACGATCCGGCCGGCAAGATCCTGCGCCTCATTCCGGAGGGCGGGGTGGCGGCGGACAATCCGTGGTCCGACAGTCCAATCTGGGCTCTTGGGTTGAGGAACGTCCAGGGGTTGGCGTGGCAGCCCTCGACCGGCACGCTCTTCGCTGCCGACCATGGCCCTTCGGGCGAGGGCGGCGTTCGCCACCGCGATCGAATCGCCGCCATTGACAAGGGAGCCAACTACGGCTGGCCCGAAGTGGTCGGTGCCGCCGGACGGCCGGAGTACGAGGACCCGATTCTCGTCTTCATCCCCGCCGCACCGCCGGGCGACCTGCACTTCTATGACGGCGACCTCATGCCGGAGTTCCGCGGAGATCTCTTTTTCGCGGTTCTCGGTTTCCGACCGGAAGGCGCCCAGACCTTAATGCGCATCCGATTCGAAGACCGGGACGATCCCCGCCGGCCCACGGCGATCGAACGGTGGTTCAACGACGAAGACGGCAATTCCGTGTATGGTCGGTTGCGCGGGCTGACCGTCGGGCCGGACGGCGCCCTGTACGTCGGCACCAGCAATCGGGACAACCGCGAGCGCGCCCGGGGTCCCCGAGAGGGAGACGACCGGGTGCTGCGGATCGGCCCCTCGACGGACCGCTCAGCGACCCGTTCAAGATGACGCTCGATCGCCCGAAGTAATCATCAATCATCGCGACGGCGAGATGACCGTATCGGCGTCCTCCAGTGCCCGTCATGTCTGGATGGACGGTCCGCTCGCTATGGGTATGCTGGGGTCGCCCCACCCGAGGCGATCCCCTCCGTCGGAGGCGGGTTCCGCGAGACTACCGGCCGCTCGTCAACAGCGCCACCCACTGCCCCTTGTCCGGGGCCGCGATTTCCACGGGGCGGCCACCCTGCAGTGATCTCTCGTCGGTCCAGCGGCTATTGGAGATGTCCGGCCACTTCAGCCGACAACCGGGGTCGAATACTTGGGTGTTTCAGCTTCCCTTCGCCTTCGGAGGCTTTCTCGAGCTGACCCGGGAAATCGCGGCCGAAACGATCGAGAACACCTGGGCGGTCGGTCTGAGCGTCAACCGCGCTTCCTGGAGGAGCTGGCGAGCGGGGACTTGGCGCTGCGGGCCGGCCCTGTACTGGCACGCATACGCGGCTTATGGCCACACGCCTATTGGGAAGCCGCGGCCAATATTCCCCAAGCCGCCCGACGCCGGGCGGCGGTAAGGCCGGGCGATTCGAACGGGGTCGCGGCC
>CAYRCA010000613.1:0-3056 GCA_964422565.1 uncultured Acidobacteriota bacterium
CGGGAAGAGCACCCTGCTCGGCATGATGGCCCGGAACACCGAAGCCACCGTGACTGTGATCGCCCTGGTCGGCGAACGCTCGCGGGAGGTCAACGCCTTCATTCGCGACGACCTGGGCGGCGAGGGCCTAGAGCGTAGCGTCGTTGTGGCCACGACGTCCGACAACCCTCCCCTGATGCGGATTCGTGCGGCTCTGGTCGCGACCACGGTGGCGGAGTATTTCAAGGACATGGGGCATGACGTGCTGCTGGTCATGGATTCCGTGACCCGGGTCGCGATGGCTCAGCGCGAGGTCGGCCTGGCCGCGGGAGAGCCTCCCTCCTCGAAGGGCTACACCCCCTCGGTGTTCAGCATGCTTCCGAAGCTCTTCGAGCGGGCGGGTCACTTCGACCAGGGAAGCATCACGGGGCTCTACACGGTGCTGGTCGAGGGGGACGATATGAATGAGCCCATCGCCGATGCCGTCCGGGGTCTGCTCGACGGCCATGTCGTCCTTTCGCGGGAACTGGCCTGGAAAAGCCACTTTCCGTCGATCAGCATCCTGCACAGCATGAGTCGGCTGATGCCCAAGCTGACCACGCCGGAGCAGTTGTCCGCCTCCGCCCGGGTCCGGGACCTGATCAGTACCTATCAGCAGGCCGAGGACCTCATCAACATCGGCGCCTACAGCAAGGGAGCGAGTCCCAAGATCGATCTGGCTGTCCGGTTGTATGACTCCATCAACGAGTTCCTGAAACAGGAGTCGTGCGAAAAGATCTCGCGCGAATCCGCGGTTGAGGATCTGTTGAGGTTTCTGGACGCCGAATGAAGCGTTTTTCCTTCCGGCTTGAGCCCTATCTCCAGTTTTGCCGACATCGGGAAGATGCCGAATACACTCGCTTGGCTGAGCTGATCCTGGAGCACAAGAGGCTGGAGGAGACCCGCCGAACCCTCTCTCTGAGTCTGGAGCGGAGCCGGGAGGAGATGGCGGACCGAATCGAGCTTCACGCGTACGAGGCCGGCTGGTACGTTCGGCACATCCACTCACTGCGACTTCAAATCGACCGAGTGGAGACAGACCTCGACCGATTGAGGCAGCGGATGATGGAACAGCGCCTGCGGCTGGTGGAGGCGCGAAAGCGGCGGAATCCGGTGGAGAAGCTCCGGGAGCGGCGTCGCCTCCAGCATGAGAGGGAACTCGAGAAGACGGAACAGCGGGAAGCAGACGACCTCTATCTCCAGCGCCTGCCCCGGACGGAGTAGCCGTGTGGCCGACGCCGCGGTGGTGCCGACGGCGACGCTCATCGCGTTTCCGTGGGCCTCCATGGAGTCGCGTTGTCGAGCTCGGGTGCGTGAGGCCTCCGGCCGAGGCCTGGGCGGCCGCGGGGACCAGAATTCCCGCTACTCTTCACCCGATCCGGATGCGGCCTTTCGGCTGCGCTCGATGGACTGCAGCGCCAGGAACTGCTCGCCGAACTTGTCCAAGTGGTCGAGTTGAGTCTCGAACTGGTCGGCGTGCCCCTCCTCGTCCGCCACCATATCCTCGAAGATCTTTCGGGACGCGGCGTCGGCGTTTGCGCTGCAGTCGTTGGCCCACTGGTTGTAGTCGCGGGCGGCCTGCCGCTCCATCTCCATGGCCTTGTCGAGCATCCCGCGGACGTCTTGAATCTTCGACACCTCGTGCGAGGCCCTCAGCTCAACATCGCCTCCCAGAAAGAGAATCCGCTCCGCCAACTCCTCCACATGCACCATCTCCTGGATCGCCGTCCGCTTGAACATGTCCGCCAGCAGGTCGTAACCCTGGTCGTCGCAGTGGAAGTGGAAGTACAGGTACTGGTGAACGGCCCACATCTCATCGGCCACACCCCGGTTCAGAAGCTCAACGCTCTTCCCGTGCATCGGTCACTCCTTTCATCCCGTGTTCTCACGACGCCGTGTCCGGCAACCGGACAATTACCCCGTGTACGCATCGGCCCTCAATTCTAGCTGAGGCGGGATACCGCGCCAAATCAGCAACAGCCGCCGCCTTCGTAAAAGTAGGTGGAGTCCGTCACGAGGATGTCCGGTCTGGCGAGGCGTCGAAGGCTCTCCGCAGTCTTGTCGCAGACGGCCAGGGGCTGATTCGGCGACATAACGTGCCCCTTCCCGTCCGAATACTGGGTCTCGGGGCCGAAGTAGATGGCCGTTCTGCCGGTGAAAACGCAGGGTCCGTCGTCGGGCACCGGATCCTTGATGGCGCAAATCTCCACGCTTTCGACCAGTATGACTTCGTCGGTACCGAAGTGAGCGGGGTCGAGCACCCGGTAGGGACGCCTCGCCCGGACCTCGACGGTGCCGAATCCGGTGTCGGTCAGCAGGCCCAGATACTCTCTCAGCGGAAGGGGGCCGCTCAAGCACAACGCGCGGAGCCGCTCGTCGTCGCGGAGACGGTTGGGCAGAGGCTTCTCGCAGACGGGGTCCGACAACGCCAGCCGTCCGCCGGGACGAAGGACCCGGTACATCTCCGCCAATGCTCGGCGAAGGTCGGCTTCCCTGAAGATGTTGAAAAGGCAGTTCTGGGCCGCCACGTCCACCGATCGGTCCTCGAGGGGAAGCTCGAGGGCGTCGCCGCCCCGCAGATCGACGAACTCCGACCGAAACCAGGGGTTCGAGCCTTCCGCCTCCCTCAGGTTGGATCGACAGGCCTCCCGCATCTCGTCCACCGGGTCTATACCCACCACACCGCCGGGGCGTCGACTGAAGTAGGCGAACTGCAGCAACTCCATGCCGCCGCCGACCCCCGCGTAGAGGATGGTCGGGGAGCCGGACAGGTCCCGTGGATGAACGGTCGTGCCGCAGCCATAGTTCATCTCCAGCATTCGCGCCGGGATCTCGAGTTCGGGTAGCCTCCACACCGGAGATGTGGTACAGCATAGGCCGACCTGGGGCGTTAAAGCCGCCTCCCGGTAAACCTCCCGCGCCGTGGTCAGATAGCCTTCGTTCATGATGCGATCTCCCCCGCGCAACTCGACCCGGCGCCGGCCGTGCAGCCGAAGCAGTGTCGGCCGACGACGATACGGCGTCGAGCGAGTCGCCGC
>CAYRCA010000614.1:0-3048 GCA_964422565.1 uncultured Acidobacteriota bacterium
GACCGAGTTCGACGTGATCCTGACCTCTTTCGGCGACAAGAAGATTAACGTTATCAAGGCGGTGCGCGAGGTGACGAGCCTGGGGTTGAAGGAAGCCAAGGATCTGGTCGAAGGGGTTCCCAAGCCGATAAAGGAGGGCGTCACCAAGGAAGAGGCCGAACAGGTCAAGAAGAAGTTCGAGGAAGCCGGGGCCACCATCGAGATCAAGTAGGAGTCGACTTGTACTTGTCCACACTCTGTGGTAGGCTCGCGTCAGCGTGGTTTTCTAGTTTTCTTTCGAGCCTATGAGAAGGAGAAGGGATTCGTGTCTCTTTTCCTTTTTCTGTTTTGACTGGGGCGCATTCGTTTCACGAACTTCTGGGGGTTCCTATCGGCTTGAGTCTTGTGCGTCTAAGGCTTCGAGCCGTCCGCAGGGTTTCGAGGTCTCGCGTTGAGGAAATCTCCAACTCTCGTGCCCTTGAGAGGGCCAAGGCCCTTCTCCCGCACACTTACCGCGGACCGCGCCGGGTCCGTTGCCGGGCCACGGTATTGCGGCGGCGCGGCATCCGTTCGTCCGGAATCGGCATTCCCAATCGCCCGGGCCGACGTTGCGGGACCTAACGCCAATATCTAGGGGAGCTTCAGGCATGTCTGAATACAGTACGAATGTTTACCGGGAAAGGGTTGACTTCGCCAAGATCAAGTCGCTGTTTGCGGTTCCCGACCTGCTCGAGGTACAGAAGGAGTCGTACCAGCGCTTCCTTCAGCTCGATCTCGAGTCCTCCGAGCGCGGCGATATTGGACTGCAGGCCGTTCTCAGTTCCGTCTTCCCGATCACCGACTTCAGAGGCACCTGTTCCCTGGAGTTTGTCGAATACCACGTCGGCACCCCCAAGTACACGATCGATGAGTGCAAGGAGAGGGGGATGACCTTTGCCGTTCCCCTGAAGGTCACGGTCCGCCTGGTGGTCTGGGACAAGGACCCCGACAGCGAGGAGAAGACCATCCGCGACATCAAGGAGCAGGAAGTCTACTTCGGGGACATCCCCTTGATGACGGGTAACGGGCTCTTCATCATCAATGGAACGGAACGCGTGATCGTTAGTCAGTTGCATCGCTCTCCCGGCGTGTTCTTCGAGGCCGGAAGCCAAAGAAGCTATTTCATCGGGAAAATAATCCCCTATCGGGGTTCCTGGGTCGAGTTTGAGTACGACACGAAGAAGGATCTCCTCTACGTGCGCATCGACCGGAAGAGGAAGTTCCTCGCCTCCACCTTTCTCCGAGCGCTTGGTCTCGGGACGGACGCGGACATTATCCGGACCTTTTTCTCCACGTCCGCGGTTCGGATCCGGGGCGACAAGTTATTCCGGGTCATCGACGAGAGCCTGGTGGGGAGTCGGCTCAGCAGGGATATCCCAGACCCCGCCAGGAAAGGGAGCGCCCTGGTGCCCTCCGGCCGGAAGATCTCCAACGCCGCTTTCGGGAATCTGCGCAAGGCGGGGATCGATGAGGTCGAGATCGGCCTGGAGGACTTGGAGAACGCCCTGTCGGCCGTGGAGATCGTCGACACCGAGTCGGGTGAGGTCTTGATCGAGGCCAACAGCCACATCACGGGGTCGGGTCTCAACCGGCTGATCGAGTTGGGCGTGGAGGAGTTCGGCATCTTCTTTCCGGAGAGAGATCCCGTCGGCGCCACCCTGTCGGAGACCATCTCGAAGGACACCGTGAAGAACACGCACGATGCCCTGATAGAGATCTACCGGAAACAGCGGCCGGGTGATCCGCCCACGATCGAAACCGCGACCGCCCTCTTTCACGGGATGTTCTTCGATCCCCGGAAGTATGACTTCTCGCGGGTGGGACGCCTCAAGTTCAACATCAAGCTGGGCCTGGACACTCCCCTGTCCCAGCGGACCCTGTCCCGGCAGGATTTCGTCGAGGTCATCTCCTACCTGCTGAAACTTCAGAACGGGATCGGTTCGGTGGACGACATCGATCACCTCGGGAACCGGAGGGTCCGGGCCGTGGGCGAGCTTCTGGAGAACCAGTTCCGAATCGGCCTGGTGCGAATGGAGCGAGCCATCAAGGAGAAGATGTCGGTTCACCAGGAGATGGCGACAGCCATGCCCCACGATCTGATCAACGCCAAGCCGGTGATGGCCTCGATCCGGGAGTTCTTCGGAAGCAGCCAGTTGTCCCAGTTCATGGACCAGACCAACCCTCTTTCGGAGATCACGCACAAACGACGCCTCTCGGCTCTGGGCCCCGGGGGCTTGAGCCGGGAAAGGGCGGGGTTCGAGGTGCGGGACGTGCACCCCTCGCACTATGGAAGAATCTGCCCGATTGAAACCCCCGAAGGGCCGAACATCGGGCTGATCTCGTCGCTGAGCTGCTACGCCCGCATCGACGAGTTCGGCTTCATCGAATCCCCTTATCGGAAAGTTGTCGACGGGCGGATCGTGGACCACTGCCGCGTAACGGAGCCCGGCCATACTTCGCTGAAGACGGGAGAGATCTATCCCCAGGAAGAGGTGGAGAAGGAGAACGCCGCCCTGAAGGGGAAAAAGAAGCCGGCCCTCTTTGAAGCACACGCCTTCTTCCTCACCGCGTGGGAGGGAGACAAGCATTACATCGCTCAGGCGAACGTGGACCTGGACGACAAGCAGCGTATCGTGCGCGATCGGGTCAGCGCCCGGTATGAGGGCAACTTTGTCTTCGTTGAAAGAGAGAAAATCGAATACGTCGACGTCAGCCCGAAGCAGTTGGTCAGCGTCGCGGCGAGTCTCGTACCCTTCCTCGAGAACGACGACGCGAACCGGGCCCTCATGGGGTCGAACATGCAGCGTCAGGCGGTACCCCTGATCAGGGCGGAGGCGCCCCTGGTCGGGACGGGAATGGAGTATATCGCCGCCCGCGACTCGGGAGCCGTGATCCTCTGCCGGCGCGCCGGCGAAGTGGAAAGCGTCGACGGCGAGCGGATTATCGTGCGGGCCTTCTCCGACGGCGATTCCGTTCGGGACGCGGGTGTCGATATCTACAAGCTCACGAAGTTCGAGCGGTCGAGCTTCG
>CAYRCA010000615.1:0-3046 GCA_964422565.1 uncultured Acidobacteriota bacterium
AGACGGGCCGGCCCGTGGAGGGGATTCTGCCGGAGACGCTTGCCGCCCTGGAGAGCTACCGCTGGCCGGGCAATGTCCGCGAGTTGCGCAACGTAATCGAACGAGGGGTGATCCTGGAGAAGGGTTCGCGGCTGTCGCCGGAGGTCTTGCCGGAGGGCGTGCGGGGCGGCTCCTCCGCGAAACCGCTGGATGTCTTCAACCTGCGGGACTCTTTACAGGTCGAGGAGAAACGGATCCTGTTGGGGGCGTTGCGGGCCGCCGACGGAGTCAGGAGAGAGGCGGCGCGGCTGCTCGGCGTCGACGAACGAAACCTTTCCTATTATCTGAAGAAACACGGTTTGGCGCGATGGAAACCCGATACGTCAGAATCTTGATCGTGCTGCTGTCCGGGCTGGCTGCCTCGGCCGTCGGATGCACCGGCTCGGCCGACTCGGTCGAGCCCCTGGTGGATCGAGGGACCGACCCGGCGGACTGGGCGAGCCCCGGTTTCAAACACGCCTTCCACGACGTCACCCGGGAGGCGGGAATCGATTTCGTACACTACAACGCGGCCACCGAGAGGCGGTTGCTGCCGGAGACGATGGGTTCCGGAGTGGCCTTCTTCGATTTCGACGGAGACAACTACCCCGATCTCTTCTTCGTCAACGGGGCGCCCCTCGGGCCTTCCGACGATCGCCCCACCTCCAGACTCTACCGAAATCTCCGCAACGGCCGGTTCGCCGACGTCACCGACGGCTCGGGTCTGGACGAGACCTACTTCGGAATGGGCGTCGCCGTGGGGGACTTCGAGAACGACGGCCGCCTCGATCTGGCGGTCACCACCACGGACGGGGTCCGCCTGTACCGGAACCTGGGCGACGGCCGTTTCGAGAACGTCACCCGCCGAATGGGCATGGACTGCTCGGGGTGGGGCGCCAGCCTGGCCTTTCTCGACTACGACCGGGACGGGTATCTTGACCTGTTCATCAGCCGCTACATCGAGTGGACGGTGGAGACGGACATTCCCTGCAGCCCCGACGGCGTCAATCCCACCTATTGCACCCCCGAGGTGTATCCCGGCATCGGCAACCGTCTCCACCGCAACGTGGATGGAGTCCGTTTCGAGGACGTGTCCGAGGAGGCGGGCATCTCCGAGGCGTTGGGAAAGGCCTTGGGCGTCGTCGTCCTCGACTACAACGACAACGGCTGGCCGGACGTCGCCGTGGCCAACGACACGGTGGGGAATTTTCTCTTCGTCAATCAAGGCGATGGAACCTTCCGGGAACTGGGTGTCGACTCGGGAATGGCTTACAGTGAGTCGGGGGCGGCTCGGGGAGGGATGGGGATCGACGCCGGCGACATCGATCGCGACGGCGCCGTGGACATCGTGATCGGGAATTTCTCCCAAGAGATGGTGGCCTTCTTCCGCTCCATCGAGTCGGGTTACTTCATCGACGACGCCGCGCAGGTAGGGATCGGCCTGCCGACCCTCATGACCCTGGCCTTCGGGACGCTGGTGGAGGACTTCGACAACGACGGGTGGCTGGACATCCTGGTCGTCAACGGGCATATCGAACCGGAGATTTCGGTGACCCGGAGGACCCAGGCCTACCGCCAGCCGCCGCAGTTCTTCCATAACCTGGGGGAAGGCCGATTCGCAGCCCTGGAGGGTCCGGTCATCGCCCCCTTCGAGAAGCTTCTGGTCGGCCGCGGCTTCGCCAGCGGCGACTATAACCGCAACGGGGCCCTGGACTTCGTGGTCACTCAGAACGGAGCGGAGGCCTGTCTGCTTCGCAACGACAGTACCGGCGACAACAATTGGATTCAGGTCAAGTTGGAGGGGACGGTCAGCAATTCCATCGGCTACGGGACCCGCCTGCGGGTGATCATCGGGGACACGGTGATGACCCGGCACCTGGTTTCGGGTCGCTCCTACATGTCCGCCTGCGAGCCCATATTCACGGTCGGCCTGGGAAGCCACCCGTCGGTGGATCGGCTGGAGCTTCGCTGGCCTTCGGGAATCGACCAGACAGTGGCTGCGCCGCCCATCAACCAGAGGATTACGGTCCGGGAAGCCCCCACCGGGCCCTGACGTCGGGATGAAACTTGCGGTCGCCCCCCAGGCCTCAGGGGCGCACAAAGGCTTCGTTCAGCCTTCGTTCGAGCCAGGCGCGATCGATCTGCGGGTCGTGCTGGCTATGCGGGATGGGAGGAAAGTCTTCGATGGACAAGGCTTCTCCGTAACGACCCAGCCCCCTAGATTCGGGCTCCACGCAGTGCCTGATCGAGATCCGCGATCAGGTCCTCCGGGTCCTCGATCCCCAACGCCAGGCGTACCAGATTGTCGCGGATGCCCAGGCGCTCTCGTTCTTCCCGGGGAAGCTCCCAGAAGCTCATCAAGGCCACGTGGTCGACCAGCGACTCCACCCCTCCGAGACTCGGCGCGAGGCGGGGAATCCGAAGCCCGTCCACAAAAGCGGCGGTCTCTTCGTACCCGCCGCGTACCAGGAAGGTGACAACCCCGCCGAAACCGGTCATTAGGCGGGAGGCCAGGCCGTGGTCGGGATGGGACTCCAAGCCCGGGTAGTAGACCCGCTCCACGGCGGAGTGAGACTCCAGGAACCGAGCGACGCGGAGGCCGTTGGTGTTGTGCCGGGAAACCCGAAGACCGAGCGTTTTCAAGCCCCGCTCCAGGAGAAAGGCCGTGTTGGGATCGCAAATGCCTCCCAGCGTCATGAGGAACTCACTGACCGGATCGACGACTTCGGAGCGGCCCGCAACCAGCCCTGCGATCAAATCGTTGTGACCGCCCAGGTATTTGGTCGCAGAGTGGATCACGAGGTCGGCGCCCAGGTCCAGCGGACGAAGGTTGCAGGGTGTGGCGAAAGTGCTGTCCACCACGGTGAGAACCTGATTCGCCCTGGCGGTTTTCACGCGCCTTGGGATATCAAGGACCCGCAGGTAGGGGTTGGTCGGTATTTCCGAAAGGACGAGTCGTGTCTCCGGGCGAAGGGCCTCCTCAATGGCTTCAACCGACGGCTCGACAATATCCAGTTCGATGCCGAAC
>CAYRCA010000616.1:0-3039 GCA_964422565.1 uncultured Acidobacteriota bacterium
GTGACCGGCTTTTCGATCACAAGCGGTATATTCGGGAGTTCGGAGAAGATCCTCCGGAAATCCGCGACTGGACCTGGCCTGAAACGTAAGAGACGCCTTGTGCCATGAACATGAAAGTGCCGACTTTCCGTTAATCCGCGGGAGTTGTTCCTCCATAATGGACGCGCAATGGAGGATTCATGGCCACCCTGAACGTCAAGAACCTGCCCGATAAGCCGTACCGGGAACTTAAGGGAAACTGTGACGATGCACGCGATGTATGCGTTGTTTGAGTGATGTATACTGTCCTCATGAAGCGATTGCAGATCCTAATCGACGAGGAACTGGACGCCGCTCTGGAACGGATGGCTCGCAAAGAGCGCAGTTCCAAGGCGGCGCTGATCCGCCGATACGTCGGCGAGCGCCTCCGGCCGCTGGGGCCGTTGGACCGGGATCCACTCGCGAGAATGGCGGGGGCGGACGACTTCGATCCCGCACCTGTCGACGAAGCGGTGTATGAATGATCTTTGTCGACACCTCCTTCTGGGTGGCCTTGCGGAACCGTAGGGACTTCCACCACGATCAAGCCCGGGTCCTCCTGGAACATTACGCCGACTCCGGCCTCGTCACGACCAATCACGTTCGCGGCGAAACTTGGACCTATCTCCGACGCCGTGCCGGGCATGCCGGTGCGGTTGATTTCCTTGAGGTCCTTGCCCGCTCACCCCGAATGCGCGTCGAGTTCGTCGATGAGAAACTGGAACGGCAGGCACTCCTCTGGCTGCGACACCACGATGAGCGCGAGTACTCCTTCGTGGACTCCACCAGCTTTGCCGTGATGCGGTCGCTGCGCCTGCGGGAAGCTCTCGCGTTCGAAGGCGATTTCAGTGCCGCCGGCTTTGTCGAGTTGAGGGTGCCGCGCCGGGATTGATACGCCCGGACACGAATGCGCTCACCGAACTCCCGAGTCGGCGGGGATCACCTGAATATCAACCGGCCGGGAGCGACCCAGCTCTTCGCCGTCCGCACCGAACGCCCCGCGTCAGGTGGTACGATCCCCTGGGGAGGTTTTCCCACGTGGGGCTCCAGGGAGCGCCGCGGGTGCCGCCAATCGCCTCGCCGTCGGCGAGAAAACGTATCTCCCGGACATCGCGGGTCCTCGAACCGGTCGAGAAGGGGACGCGTGGTTCCTCTGCTCCCCGGCTTATCCCGACTGCCGGCCGTTCGCGGTTTCTCCGCACTCGGACGTTCTGTTCCGGTGATGGCTCCACCCGCGATCTACTCTTGAAGAAGATCTACGAGGTGGACCCGCTGACTTGCCCCCGTTGCGGAAGCCACATGAAAATCATCGCCTTCACCGAACAGACGGCCGTCATCCGCAAGATCCTCCGGCATTTCTGGGAGCGGCCGCATCGCTCTCCACTGCGCCCAGTCTATTGCCTCACAAAGGCGGTTCCTGTTGAATCCGTCCCCCCTCCGTGGGACCATTGGGCCCGGGTCGCCCATGAGACTGACGATCGGTCTGAAGATTTTCGGAATCTTCGTCATCCTTCTTCTGTTGATGGCGGCCGTCGCCGTGATCTCGACCGTCAGCATCGACCGGGTCAGCGATGAGATGCTGGTGCTGGCTCAGTACTACATTCCGTTGATGCAGGATGTCGGCCACATCCGCAAGCACACCCTCCACCAGTTGATCCACTACGAACAGATGTCGCAGTTGTACGCTCGCGAACCCAGAGACGACGGGGAAATCGAGCGAATCAGGAGCCTTTTCGAGCAACGGGGAGAAGCTGTGGATCGCAGCGTGGAAGACGGTTTGAGGTTGATCGAGGAGGCGCTGGGCCATTCCGATTTCGAAGTCGACCGCCTGACGCTGGCGGCTTTGCAGCCGGCATTGAGCACTTTGGAGCGTGAGCACCAGCAGTTTCACGACCACGTTCTTCGCGTGCTGCGGGAATGGGAGCAGGGAAATGTCGATCGAGCCGAGATGCTGGAGGAAATCCTGGTCCGGGAAAAGGAGGACATCGACCGGGAGGCGGAGCGCATTCAAGCCGACGTGGACCGTCTCGTTCTGGATGCAGCCGTCAGGGTTGAGGCGCATGAGAGAAGGGTGCTGCGGCTCAACTGGATCCTGACGCTTGGCGCCATACTCATCGGCCTGTCGGCCGCAGCCATCCTGACGCGAGGACTGGTTCGACCGGTCCAGACTCTGGTGGAGGGGGCGCGACAGGTCGAAACGGGAAACCTCGACGCTCGGATCGAAGTCCGTTCTCGCGACGAAATCGGGAGACTGGCCGAAGCCTTTAACCACATGGTGGCGGAATTGAGAATCAAGGACCGAATCAAGGCCACCTTCGGCAAGTATGTGGATCCACGCATCGTGGAGCATTTGATCGAGGATCCTGAGTTCTCGGCTTCCGGAGCGGACCGCAGAGTCGTCACCGTCTTGTTCGCGGACCTCGAAAAGTTCACCAGCATCAGCGAAGGACTGACCGCTCAGGGACTTGTGAAGCTCCTGAATCGATACTTCGAAGAGATGTCCGGGCCGATACGGGACAATAGTGGAATCATCGACAAGTACATCGGCGACGCGATCATGGCTTTCTGGGGTCCGCCGTTTACTCGCGAACGGGAGCACGCCCGGTTGGCTTGTTTTGCGGCCCTCGAGCAGCAGGAGAAAGTCGGACAGTTTCAAGAGGCCCTTCCGGAGCTGATGGGGGTTCGAACGGGGCTTCCGTCCATCGGCGTCCGCATCGGAATCGCTACGGGCGAGGTCGTGGTCGGCAACATCGGTTCGGAGTTCTCTCGAGGCTTCACCGTCATTGGAGACACCGTGAACCTGGGGGCCCGCCTGGAAAGCGCCAATCGCCACTACGGCTCGCGGATCCTCCTGTGCGAACGGACCTTCGAAATGGCGGGCAAGTCCGTGCTGGCGCGGGAGCTGGACCGCATCCGCGTGGCGGGCAAATCGGAGCCGGTTCAAGTGTTTGAGCTTCTGGGCCGCAGCAAGGCGTCGGATTCGATTCTGCAGGAGGTGAAGGTCCGCTTTGAGAGCGGGCT